>DATHAW010000473.1:0-9511 GCA_035296465.1 Spirosoma sp. | reverse complement strand
GTGGCTCCCGGGCGAGTCTAAAACACCATTCAAGACCTGCTTTCTGCATCCAGCGCGGTGAGCGTTCCTCTTCACCAACCAGCACGGCCAGGGCATTGCCAATACCCAGCATTACGGCTGGAACACGGCCCTGAACACGCGCCATCCACAATTCTTGTTTGGGACATCCTAAGGCTACAAACACCAACCCGGCACCCGAGCGGGTAATTTGTTTGATTGTGTCTGCATCTTCCTCCGGCGTTGATGGGCGAAAGGGAGGGGATAGGCTTCCTGCTATCTTCAGTGTTGGGAAGCGTTCAGTGCAGGTTTCATCAATACGCTTCAGTAAGTCAGGAGTTGATCCATAAAAAAACACGGATATGCCTTCGTCAGCCGCTCGCTGCAGCAATGTGGCCATAATGTCCATCCCGGCAATACGCTCCTGCCGAACCCGATGCAAACCGCGCATAGCCCACAGCAGCGGCACACCATCAGCAACTACCCAGTCGGCTTCGTTCACG
Organism: Spirosoma sp.; assembly: GCA_035296465.1. Taxonomy (GTDB): domain Bacteria; phylum Bacteroidota; class Bacteroidia; order Cytophagales; family Spirosomataceae; genus Spirosoma. The sequence continues at coordinate 9,011 of DATHAW010000473.1, read as the reverse complement.
GCCTTTGCAATAGCCGGATTGCGCCGGGCCTCAACAACCATGTGAACGTTGGCAAAACAAATTCTGCGTGACTCTCGCTGATGAGCCGCTTTAATCAGACACTCCTGTAGATAATCATACGATCCAACGGATACGTCCAGGCTAAGTATGTTTGCCCGTTGTTCGAGAAGCGTACGAACGACAGTTTTTGCAGCTAAAGGATCCATAAAATGTGTTTTTTTGCGTTTTTCATTCCAGGTGTGTGCATTCACCTTAGCGTAGGCTGATTCTGAATAAAGCGCTGACTACCAACTGTTTTTCGTATGCTTAGCCAGGCGCCCGACGTATTACCATAAAGCGTACCGGAGTCTATGGCTACAGCCGTTCTCAATTCGGAGCCGCCGAGCCAGCGTAATGGCCAGGTCAGCCAGACTACCCCATTGAGTTGACCGACGGTCTGCCCGAATGGGATGCGAATAGTGCCCTGATTGACGCTGTATGATAAGCGGGTCTGTAGTTGAACGCCTGATTGGAAAACGCCACTTGCACCAACATGGAGTACCTGCACCCGGTTGTTGATGATTGCCAGCCGATGCCACACGGGTCCCGTCAGCACATTCTGCCACACTGGCTTTACGTCATTTCGTGGGCTGATAAACGGGGTACCAATCACCTGACGTTTAATGGTCCAGCCATTGATGTATTGAAAATTATTGAAATAGTCGTCGATGCCCTGCAAGCGCTCACCGAGCGTAAAGCCTGACTGGTTCAGGGTGGTCAAATACTCGAAGAGAAATTGATCTACCCGGAAAAATGGGGTGACAGTGCCAACAGGTGCTTTTCGTTTAAACCGCAATCCGTACAGTCCATCTGGGAAGTTCACGAACTTCAGACCGGATTTGTCCTCGTATGGATGCTGGTAATAGCTGAGTACGTTCCAACGGGGAAGGTCAAACTCGGCCCCTACGTCGATAGAGCCAAGGTGGTTTCCAATTTGATTGACTTTATCAATATGAGCGTAGCTGGCTTCCTGATTAGGCTGCCTGGCAATTATAACTGACAAGTAGTCTTTAAATGACGATGGAAGCCTACCATTGACTGACTGATTTTTAGATAAATAGTCAGACCGTCCCGCCCACTGTACAGTATGTATAAGTCCACCATATAATTTAACTTTCCAGTTTGGCTTGCCGATACGGCCAAACAGCACCTTTTGATGTAGGTAGGAACCCTGGATAGAATCCGTGTTGGGAAACCAGCCGTGGGCGAAGAACGCGTTAATGGCAATAAGCCCGTTGGTAAAACCCAGCGGGACAAAACCACTCGTCCCGATTTGTACTTTCGTTATTGGCCGCGCATTCCCCGACCACGAATAAAAGCCTGACGTTAGCGTTGAATCGCCCAGGCCAATAATTTCTTTTTTGCGACCCACCCATATACTAAACCAACCCCGGTCGACCGATAAGTAGGCCTCAGGCAGCACCATAGCGGGTCGACTTTCAGCGATGCCAACAACCTCAACTCCGTAGCTGAATCGCCGGTTCGTGTGATTGATGGAGCGACCAAAATAGCCATTTGTGCCAAGCCGAACTAACCCAGCCGGGGTGGTGTGTGGTACCGTACCGTATTGATTAGCCCGTAGCCAGAACGGTATCCGACTGCCCGATGTACCTAAGCCAGCCACTTCAATGTTATACACAGCCGAATGACTTACCGGTGGCACCAGCGAATCTGATTGAGCATTGGCCCTATTCGGAACCATCAAGCTTAGACCAAGCGCGAGTATTTGTTTATACATAGAGCCACACATCCATTCAGACCGGAATATCTCGAATGATACATTATTTTTATATACGCTGAACTAAATGTTTATCAAATATAATAATTGATAACTAAAAGATACGTTTTATAAACAATAATTTATTCCTCTTACCCGGAAGAATGATAAGCGTTAGTAGAAGATCCGGAACTACAATAGGGAACAACCACCAGCCATCTTACTTCGTAACTGATTTATTACAGCGTGAGATGAGGCTTAATCGCTAATGAGAAGTACGTTCTTTAGTTTATTTACAGCAACGACTCATTGAGAAGCGGCTGCTTTCGCAGCAAATCATAATCAGAAGAGGTAAAAATGGCAGAAAGGGCTGTTAGGTCATTGGGTCGGTGTAAGTCACTACCCACGAAATCGACCCAGCCTTTGCGAAGCACCCAGCGGGCCTGCGACTGGGCGCGTTCGCCATATCGCCCGGTGAGGGATGCCCAGTTCAACTGAAACAGGCATCCAACCTCGTGGAGGTGTTCGAGCGGGGAAGGGTCATCGTAATAATAGCTGTAACGTTCGGGATGCGCCAGCACGGGTGTATAGCCACGCGTTTGTAACCGAAACAACATCTCGTCTAACTGATGGGGCGCTGCCGCCCAGCCCAGTTCAAAGAGCAGATACCGCTTCGAACCAAAGGCCAGCAGATCATCGGCGGCCAGCAAAGCCGGGAAAAACTCATCAAGCAGGTATTCAGCGGCTACCTCAATCGTTAAGGCAAGGCCATTTTCATCGGCGAGCGTCTGTAGCCTATGCTGTGCGGTCCGTAGTGTAGACGATTCATTGGGATACCAATCCCGGCTAACGTGTGGTGTGGTAATAACTTTCTGAATACCCCAGTCTGCCAGTTGTTTCAGACATACAAGTGCCTGATCGGTATTGTTAACCCCATCATCCACATCAGGAATCAGGTGAGAATGCATATCGACGCGCCAGAAGCATCGTTCTGTTTCATTTACCGATGTCGCTGATAAATGTGGGGTAAGTACTTGTCGAATTGCCTCCCAAAAACTCATAGTTATCAGCGTTAATGACCAATAACGCACTGGATCACCAACTGGTCAAAGCTACTATACTTTTTGGAGAAAAAGATGATAAATCAAAACAGAGGCAACAAGTGAACAATTAAAAAACGATATTTACTAATTGTTACTATTACGTCCCTTTATAACCATTTACCCGCCTATGATAATTTTTTTGACAGGCGCAGCTGGTTTCATCGGGTCACACCTGACGGAGCAGTTGCTGGCCGTTGGCCATCAGGTAGTAGGTTTCGATAACCTCGACGATCAGTACAACCCTGCTCAAAAGGAGCTAAACGTCGACTTGTTCACGGGGCACCCAAACTTTAAATTCGTTCTGGGAGATATCCGCGATCAGGGCTTACTAACTACGCTGCTTCGTCGGCACCGCTGCGATACGGTTGTCCATTTAGCCGCCAGAACGGGCGTTCGGACATCGGTCAGTGAGCCGGCACGCTGCCTAGACGTTAACGTAAATGGCACACTCTCGGTGCTTGAAGCCATGCGGACCGGTCAGGTCAGGCGGCTGGTAATGGCTTCCTCCTCTTCCGTATATGGCAACTCAACTAACGTTCCGTCTCGTGAAGACGCTGACGCCGGCCAGCCCCTGTCTCCCTACGCCATGTCGAAGCGGTCGGCTGAACTGCTGGCTCACACCTATCACCATCTGCATGGGTTTGATATAGCCTGCCTGCGGTTCTTTACGGTATATGGCCCCCGTCAGCGGCCAGAAATGGCCATTAGCCGGTTTACCAGGCAGCTATACGACGAACTGCCCATTACCCTGTTCGGCGACGGGACTACAGCCCGCAACTATACTTACATTCACGACACGATTAGGGGAATTCTACGGGCCATGTATCACCTCAATGGATACGACGTACTGAATATTGGCGGAGCAACGTCCGTAACCCTGCTTGAACTGATTGGGCTACTGGAGCAGGCCGTTGGCCGAAAGGCCGTCATCGACTGGCAACCTACCCAACCCGGCGATGTCCTGCTAACGAGTGCCGACCTGTGTCGTGCCGCTGACCGGATTGGCTACCAGCCAACGATCAGTATGATTGAGGGATTACACCGGTACATTCGCTGGTACCAGCAGGAACGGATAGAGGCCAACGTATATAGTCGGTAAGCGTTTAAGCATCAGGTCGCCAATGTGATGGCAAGTGAAACAATAATAAACCTCTAATAGCTGTCGAAGTCTTAAATTACAGGCCGTTACAGGTAAGGTGAGTAGCGGGCGAAGGCATTAGAATATGCTGCTATATTAACACTCACTCCGTCTTTAATGCATACAATACGTATGTTCATATAGCTCATTTGAGTAGTTGCATGACGATCAATTTTATCAACAAACTCAGTTATCTTAGCCTGCTAACAAGCTTACCTTATTTTAGATTATATTACCGACTACTTACTAAAATAAACATATTACTACGCCTATGTTTATCAGCAGGGACTATATTTGTTAGCTTTTTGCGTTCAAATTAACCGATCATTTATGGATATAGGTGTACTAAGCAACTTACTGCGAGAGAAGGGGTGGCATGTTGGCAAAAAACGCCAGGAGCACTGCCTATTTGAACACGCACGTTATCAAAAAATGCCTGTCCTTATTACTCCTGATCCTGGTTCTGAGCTCGTTCCGGCAGGCACCCTTAATGCCATAGTTCGCCTGGCTCATAGCAGAAAGGAAATGCTTCCATGGACATCAGCTATAAGCGATGCCAAAAGCATCACGGTTATCCTCGAGAAGCAGTCCGATGACTTATGGGGACGAATTGAAGCTCCCGGTTTGTTAATTGCTACGTACGGCTACAGCGCCACCAACATTATTGATAGGTTGCGGGCGCTGCTCATTGAGTTTGCCATTGAAGCAGACGCACTGCATTGCTGCTCCGCCCTGGCATCAATACCCTTTATTCCTCTGTATGATACGACAGCCGTATGGAGCGTTGTCAGGCAACTGAAGGCTACCCATATTGCCGAGCAGGCGGGGATCGACATAGAGTTAGTTGGACAGTTTATGACCGGAAACAGCCATCCATGTTCCGAAGTAGCAACCCGCCTTGAAAACTCTATTCATGAGCTTGGGCGTCAGTTGTTGCAGATATCAATCCGATAGCCTTCAGCTAACAAGTACGCCCGGACTGTATACACGCCGGACCCTATATGGCTTTTTTCCCGGCGACTCAAAATACGTTCGTACCTGGATTTCGGCTATAACCCCGAACGCCACTAACTGAAGCCCACCAACTGTCAGTATCAAACCGGCTGTGAGAGTTGATCCAAACGGCTCCCCCGGTGTTAGTAGCTTAGCTACAAAGGAGGCACTCAAGGCCATGAAACCCGAGGCCAGCAGCACTACACCCGTAGTGCCAAACACATGCATGGGTTTGCGCAGGTATTTTTTCAAAAACAGCAACAGCATCAGGTCACTAATCACCCGGAGTGTTCTGCCCAGTCCATATTTAGATCGACCTATATGACGGGGACGATGGTTAACCGGTAGTTGCGCCATACGGGCTCCTTCAAGCTGCGCCAGCACCAGTATAAACCGGTGAAGTTCGCCGTACAGGCCAAGATTTTTAGCCACATCAGCGCGGAACACTTTAAGCCCACAGCCCAGATCCCGGAACGGCACACCCGTTGCCCACCGAATAAGCGCATTTGCTAACCGACTGGGCAATTTCCTCAGCAGAAACCCATCCTGCCGGTTAGCCCGCCAACCGGTCACAATATCTAAATCATTGGCGTCGCAATGGGTTAACAGACGACGAATGTCGGCCGGGTCATTCTGTTGATCGCCATCGAGCGTAACGATGTATTGCCCACGAGCGGCATCGATACCCGCTGCCAGCGCCAGGCTCTGGCCGTAGTTTGTCTGCAAATCCAGCACGGTCAGGGCCGGATCTCCAATCGCTCGTAATTCAGCCAGCGTCTCGTCAGTCGACCCGTCATTCACATAAATTAACTCATACCGAATGCCCTGCATAGCCCGGCCAATCTGCGTCACTAGTGGCGCACCATTACCAGCCTCGTTATAGACACAAACGACAATGGATACGTGGGGGGGCGAAGGCAGAGCCATTGCGTCTGGGGTCAGGCGTTGAGTATCAATTAAGGATGAAAGCGCACAATATAAGCCGGGTGTCGATCAAACAGAACAACGTTGCCGATTCGTTCGTAGCGTTCACCTACTAAACTAATAGAGTCGGCGATGTAGTACGTACCGGGTATTTTACGATATGTTTTACGGAGAATCTCACCCCGCAACGCTGTTATATGAAACGAACTGACATCCGTAGCCTGACCATTTCCGATGGTATTCTGGTAACCATAAAGTGGCTGACCAAGCGTTGCACGGACAGCCTGCTCAGCACTTTCCTTATAGAACTGCCTCGTACTAAAACGCCCGGGAAGTACAAGCCAATTAATTCCTAACCGGACAACTACCATAACGGCCAGCATCAAGCCTAAGCGGTTGAACGAAGGCTGGTTCTGATGCCAGGCCAGCGCTGCCAGCAGGCCCGATACAAGGGCCGTTTTCCAGACCACACCCGGAATCGTACGGGTTGTAGGAAGAAACAACGTAACCCAGCAACCGACACTAACGGCAATTGTCAGCAGCAGCCAGATACGCTCGACCCACCACCGGGGCCTATCGGCTGGCAGTGTTTTCTTGTAGTATAAGTAAGCCAAAACCGTGAACAGCAACGGTACCAGGCTAATCAGGTAACGACCATACACCTGGGGCGAGGTCCAGTAAATTAGCACATTTGTGCTGAAGGCCAGTGCATTAAAGGCAACAAAAGGATGCTCATTCAGCGTACGCCCTATACCCCGGCGGACCAGCAGCACTAACAGCAGTAAGTAGGGCGCAAAGTGGTAGAACACCTCAAAAGGAAATGTCAACAGGTGAAGCAACGTTTTACCGAGCCCAAATTGCAGACCTGTGCGTTTGGCGCTTTCATTGACCAAGACACTAGTTACCTCACTAAATGGAATGTGATTTCGACTAAAGTAAGCCCAATAATAACTTCCTATAATCAGGAGAAATAGAACAATTCCAGCCAGATGAGCTGGGTGCAGGAGCCGACGAACCTGACGGGTATACACGAACCACCCGACCAGCGTTATTACCTGAAAGGCTACGGGAGGAAGTCCTTTAAGGAGAAAACCAACCGCCGTCAGACTATACGAAGTTACATACAGGAGGGTATACTGCCGTTTACGATCAAAATGAAACACCAGTAACATAGCTGAGTAAACGACCCACGAAAAGGTAATCTCGATAAGCCCCAACATAGAATCATACAACAGCACCCGCCCGTTGGTCAGCACCATCAATGCCACGGCGAAAGCTACGGGTTGAGAAACATAACGGCGTACAAAAGCAAAGACGGTCAGCCCAAACATTAGCAACGAAAACAGCATGGGAAACCGTAACGCAAATGAGGAGTAATTGCCGAATAAGTGGTAGGAGCCTGCTATAATCCAATTATATAGTGGGGGTTTATTGAGGTAGCGCTCACCATTAAGCGTTGGCGTTACGTAGTCATCAGAAATCATCATCTCCAGGGCTAGTAGTGCGCGCCTGGGTTCGTCAGACCGCGTATCAAGTGGCAGATAACCGAGATGAGATACCAATACGGTTATTAAACTTACAACCAGAATAAGGGACCAAACGGCCGGAAACAAACTGCCTGACGTAACTGGTACCGGCAAAGCAGACTCGGTTGATTGACGGTAATAGTTCACAGGAGGGTAGCAGGCAGTTCTGAAACAGATAACATTCATTCCATGAAGTACTATTGTACTACGTAGTTGGCATCAGACTTCCTTCGCTAACCTCCAGCAACTTGTTGGGATCGAAGGAAAACTCTACCTCATTCATACACCGAAAATGCCCCATAGGGCATCGGCCAAATCCTATTTTGGAGCAGGGTCGACAACCCAATCCTGTTTTTTCAAGCACAACATAAGACGTTCCATAGGGATACATACCCAATTGGGGAGTTGTATTGCCCCATATGGAATACACTTTTTTCTTAAAGGCCGCTGCGATATGCATCAGACCCGTATCGTGGCTAAACACCACCCTTGCCCGACCTAACAAAGATGCAGACTGGCTAAGGTTATAGAGTCCACATGCATTATAAACCAATTCGCTGCCAAGAGCCTCAATAACCTGGTCACCGGCTTGCCGATCTTCATCACCACCCAGTAGAACGACAGGACCACCAATTTTTTGGCAGAGCTCAATCATCCGCCAAACTGGTAAGCGCTTCGTAAAATACTGTCCACCAATAACATAGGCAACGTACCCGGAGTGATGAGTAGCAGGAAGGTTGTTTATGTCGACATAATCAGACGGATGTATAAAAAAGTTCAGTCCTAAGCCGTCATCTTTTACACCAAGTTTCAAAACCGTATGGAGATAACGGTCTACCACATGTTGGTTGGGCATTACATCAGCCTTAAGCGATATATATACCCATTTTCGTAGATTTAATTTATCAACTGCAAAACAGCGAACGTTCAATGCTAATTTGATTAGGGCCGTTCTAAAATTATTATGTAAGTCTACAACGTAATCATACTCTTCAGCCTGTAGTTGGCAAATCAGTTCGTAAAGGCTGGAATCCAGCAGATAGCATTTGTCGATATAAGGATTGTTGATAACGAGGGAATTGTATTTCTGTTTCGTGCAGAAATGCACCTGAGCACTTGGCAACTGTTGTTTAAGGCACCGGACGACAGGTGTCGTTAAAACAATATCCCCAATAGATGAGAATCGTACGACTAGAATTTTTATCGGCTTATTCATAAAATAGCCCTATATGCAAATCAACTATCTAATTAACGATATTATTATTCATAAACCAACAACAATAAGTAAGAAACTGTAGGCTAATCTTTAAATTATCTTATTCAAAAACACCAAAGATCGATCAATAAAACGTGCACTGAAGATTTTTATAAGCATTAAACGCCAAAAGCCGCTGGTGTTTATGACCAGCGGCTCTTCTTTCTTTCTACTTCTCTATGTCAACAGGTGGCACCTTCCTACTCTCCCGCCTTTGACGGCAGTACCATCGGCAGTACGGGGCTTAACGGCTCTGTTCGAAATGGAAGAGGTGAACACCCGCCTTACCAGCACCAACCTGATTGATTCCTGTTAG
>DATHAW010000472.1:0-1557 GCA_035296465.1 Spirosoma sp. | reverse complement strand
CTTCATTCTCAGCCCTAATTTTGGCCTGCCGATTAGCGAAATCTCGGCTCCGGTTGTTTTCGTGGGCTTCGGCGTGTCGGCTCCGGAACTGGGCTATGACGATTATGCCGGTATCGACGTACGGGGCAAAATTGTGGCTTGTTTCAACGGTGCGCCGGCCACGTTCCCATCGAACCAGCGGGCTTATTCAGGCTCGGCTAAGCAGGAGGTGGCAGCCTTACGCGGGGCCGTGGGCATTATCACATTTAGCCTGCCCACCGACGTCCGCGCCCGCATCGAGTCGAACGCGCCCCGTAACCGCCAGGCCACCTACCGCTGGACAGATGCGAAGGGGCAGGCGCAGCGCACTTTTCCGCAACTCAAAGTTGTGGCTTCGTTGGGTGACTCAACGGCCCGGTCGCTGTTCGGGAAAGCAGCGCAGCCATTTGAGGAAGCCCGTTTAGCCGCCAATCAGAGCAAGCCGCAGGCCTTTCCGCTGAACGTGTCGGTACGTGCCCGTACTCAAACCGACCTGAGTGATGGGTTGATGGGCGAAAACATTGTGGGGGTGCTGCCCGGCAGCGATTCGAAGCTCAGGAATGAATACATAGTTTACGTTTCTCACCTCGACCACCTCGGCGTCGGTCGACCCGTTAGGGGCGATTCGATCAATAATGGGGCACACGACAACGCATCTGGCGTAGCCATCAACCTCGAAGCGGCCCGGCTGTTTGCCTCATTGCCCAAAAAGCCACGCCGGTCTATTTTGTTCGTGGCCGTAACGGGCGAGGAAATGGGACTGCTGGGTTCCGACTACTTCGCCAGCAACCCGACCGTGCCAAAAGCTAACATTGTGGCGAACCTGTGTCTCGATATGCCGTTTTTCTTTCATCCCCTGCTGGATATTGTGCCCTATGGCTCCGAGCATTCGAGCATGAAGGGGGCGGTTGAAGCAGCCGCCAAATTTGTGGGCGTACAGATTGCCAAAGATCCCATTCCTGAGCAGGCGGTGTTCATGCGCTCCGACCATTTCAGCTTTGTGCGGCAGGGTATTCCGGCCATATACATTAAAAGCGGCAGCAGTACCGGCGACGACCGTGACGGCACTAAACTCAACCTCGACTGGCGAGCCACCGTTTACCACACCCCACAGGACGACATGAATCAGTCCTTCGACTGGAGCGCGGCTGGTCGACACGTGCAGCTGCAGTTTTTGATTGGTTACCTCACCGCTCAAGCCGACAGCCGCCCGGTCTGGAACGCGAATGACTTTTTCGGGACAAAGTTCAGGACTAGAAGTTCGGGGCGTTGAGCGTATGTACCGAGCTGGTATTGATTTGTCACCGTATATTACCGCACTGCCACCCCATCCCGGCTGTATTTTTTTCGGTAGTCCTGTGGTGTCAGTCCTGTAATCTGTTTGAATACTTTGCGGAACGTTTTCAGGTCATTGTAGCCCGCATTGTATACAATTGAACTCACATCGTAGGCATTCTTTTCCAGCGCCTTTTTGGCCGATTCCACTTTTACCCGCTGTAGGTACTCCAAGGGCGTGTTTTGGGTGGCGCTTTTAAATCG
>DATHAW010000471.1:0-15372 GCA_035296465.1 Spirosoma sp. | reverse complement strand
TTTTGGCCTGCGTTACGTTCCAGCCCACGCCCAGCGGGTCTATGGTAGGGTCGACAAGCACTTTGATCCGGTTACGCTGGTGCTTTTGTAGGATGTTATTGACGAAGAAATCGACACCCGTCACCAGCACCATCATGCCCGCACCCACCAGCGCCATCGAAATAAGATTGCTTGTCGTGCGGTTATAGCGCGGCATCAGCCATACCAAAAGGCCAAACAAGGCAACGACACCCGCAAAAATATACAGCTTCGGAAACATCAGGGCCAGCACAAACAAAACCACTACTGCAATACCAAGAGCCGGCATCCAGCCGGGCAGTCCTTCGCGGTATAGCATGATCACGAACGACGCAAACACAAGTGTCGAGCCCGTCTCGTTCGAGGCCAGAATCAGGATACACGGCAGCAAAATAATAGAGCCAATACGCAGCAGGTCTTTTTGTTTGGACAGATTCATGCCCGGCACATCCAGGTATTTGGCCAGCGCCAGCGCCGTAGCCACTTTGGCAAACTCGGCGGGCTGGAGCGAAAACCCACCAAACTTAAACCACGAACGTGACCCGTTGATGTTCGTACCGACAAACAGCACCAGCACCAGCATCAGAATCATGAACACGTAGAACAGGTAGGCAAATGAGTCGAAAAATTTGTGGTTGATAACCAGGATGCAGGTAACCAGAATTAGGGTGGTGCCAATCCACATCATCTGCTTGCCGGCGTTGGTCGTCATGTCGAACAAACTGGTGTGGTCTTCGGGGCTATAGACGGCTGCATACACGTTGAGCCAGCCCATCGTTACACAGCCGATGTAGAGCACCAGGGTCAGCCAGTCTATGTTTTGTGAAAATGGGTCGTTGCGGGCCATCGGGTAGTTTGTTGTTTTTTATTCACCCTCCCCTCTCGTTTTATGGAAGGACAAAAACAGACGTAGACCTCATCGTCAGTTTCCGCTTACGCCGGGCACCTCATTGGGCTTCGGTTTGGTAGCCGTCATCAGCGGTTTGATAACGGAGTCTTTCCGGATCGTATCTTTTTTGGGCCGGGGAAAGACTTTAGGTTTTACGGGTAAGACTCCCCCAACGGGCGGGAGAAAATTCCATGCTTTCACAATCCGATCCAGTCGCTTCGCTTCGGTTTTTCGCTTTAGGTAGCGCTCGGCCACCAGCGCAGCAACCGACGCAGCCGCATCGCCCCCCCAACCTGCGTTTTCAACAAACACGGCAATAGCAATTTTGGGGTTATTCATGGGCGCGAACCCAACGAAAATCGAGTGGTCGAACTTATGGCCCCGCTTGGCATTCTGGGCCGTACCCGTTTTGCCACAGAGATCGGTCCCGGGAAGGTTAGCCATGGGATTCACAGTACCATGAACAACGGCTGCCCGCATCCCATCGATTACCGGCAGGTAATACTGTCGGTCAATATTTGTTTCGTGCCGCTGTTTATATTCGTCCGGTACCCCCACGCCTGGTTTGCCGAAACCCCGAATGTAGTGGGGCGTGATGTAGTACCCCCGGTTGGCAATCGTAGCCGCCAGGTTCACTAATTTAAGCGGGCTGATGAGCAGTTCCCCTTCGCCAATACTCAGCGAGGACACATTTGAAAATTTCCAGCGGTATTGCCCGCGATACATCTTGTCGTAGAAATCAACGGTAGGTAACTTTCCTTTCAATTCGCTCGGAAGATCCACCCCAAGCCGTAGACCGATACCAAATTTCTCGACCATGTCGTGCCACCTGTGCATGCCAACTGCCGAGGCCCGGAACGTGTTGGTTTCTGAATTGTGGTAGATGAATTTGCGAAAAACGTTGTAGAAATAAGGATTACAAGAGTACTGAACTGCGCCCCGTAGGTTTAGTCCACCTCGGCAGTGGCACCGCATCGGGGACCCGGCATGCCCATAAACCATGTCGGGCGTTAAGGTACCATCCTGCTGGGCAATCAGGGCCTGAATCAATTTGAACGTTGAACCGGGGCGGTAGCTGGCCATGATGGGCCGGTTGATGAGCGGTTTATAAGGATTTTTTAGCAGCCCCCGGTAATTTTTAGAGAAAAACCGGCTCGATAAGAGATTAGGATCGAACGTTGGTGCGGAGGCAGACACCAAAATTTCGCCTGTTTCCGGCTCTACCGCTACCACCGCGCCAACCTTATTAACCATTAAACTATCCGCATAGCGCTGTACCTCTACGTCGATACCCGTAATGAGGTTCTGACCGGCCACGGCTACCGTATCAAACGCTCCGTTTTTCCACGAACCTTTGTTAACCCCCCGCACGTTCTGCATCATGAATTTGACGCCCCGCTTCCCGCGCAACTGCTCTTCATACTGCTCCTCCAGCCCGTTTTGACCCACGTAATCTCCCTGCCGGTAGTACGAAATATCCTGATTGTCTAATTGTTTTCGGGTAATTTCGCTCACATAGCCCAGGGCGTGGGCCATTGTGTGGGCCGGGTAAGTACGCATAGCACTAATCACCGGCTGAAAACCCCGGAAGTCAACGAGCGCGTCCTGAATTCGGGCGAAGTCTTCCTTGGAAATTTGACGCAGAAACAGCGAGGGTTTTACCGACGAATAGTTTTTGGCGATTCCCATGATGCTGTCGAATTCCGGCCGAGACATATCCATTAACTGGCAAAAAGCCGTCGTATCGGTAATTCGCACCTGCTTCGGCGTTACGTAGAGGTCGTACACAGGCGTGTTGATAACGAGGGTATTATTGTTGCGGTCGTAAATCTGACCCCGGTAGGGTATTTCCACCACCCGCTTTATGGAGTTCTTCGACGCCCCCAGCGAGTATGTATCGTCCAGCACCTGCAAATAAAACAACCGGGCCAGGTACGTCAACCCAAGCAGGCAAAAAACGCCTATAATAACCCACTTTCGATTCTCTAACATGATGAGAACAAACCACTAAACAGCCATTAAGTAGATAAAGCAAATCAAAGATAAGCAAACGAAATGACGAATACGGAATGAGAACCGTTGAATGTTAGTGGGACGTGTGCCTGTCGTTCCTGATTTTCACCACCCCCCTGTGGTTGTTTTTAGGCGGCACAAATACATATCGGCCGTAATGTAAAGGGTGGACCCATCGTCGCCCCAGGCGCAGTTTGCCGTTGCCCCGCCAATGTTGATATGGCCCAGAAATTCGCCCGCCGGCGAAAGCACCAGCACACCCCCTGGGCCGGTAGCCCACAGGTTGCCGTCGCGGTCTACTTTCATACCGTCGAAGCCGCCGGCCAAGCCCTGTTTTTTCAATCCTTCGGCCCCAAACACCGCACGCCCTTTCCCTGCCGACCCATCGGCCAGCAACGGATAGGCCATAATAACCGGCCGCTCAGGATCCGACTGCGCTACGTATAGGGTTTTCTGATCAGGGGAAAGTGCGATACCATTCGGCCGGGTCAGTTCATTGGTAATCAATGTTACCTTTCCGGTTGGTGCAATGCGGTAAACACCAAAACCGTCGGTTTCGCGGATGGGGTCTTTTTCTTTTTTGGGCAGACCGTACGGCGGATCGGTGAAGTAGTAGCTGCCGTCCCTATGGGCCACTACGTCGTTGGGGCTGTTGAATCGTTTTCCGTTGTAATTATCGGCGAGGGTCAGCTTGCCGCCACCTCCGTTTAGGGGCATGGCCGATACGCGTCGGTCGCCGTGCTCACAGGCAATCAGCCGTCCTTGTGCGTCGATAGTCAGCCCATTAGATCCCGGTTCATCACCGTACGTCCCCACGCCAGTATAGCCAGATGGCTTCAGAAATGTGGTGACCCCCTCTTTTTCGGTCCATTTGAAAATAGTGTTTTGCGGTACGTCGGAGAATAGCAGGTACTCGCCCGGCTGGCTGGCTGAACTGCCCGCGCCGGCGGGCCGCCCATCGCGATTCCTGACCCATACCGGCCCCTCTGTCCACATAAAACCGGTGGCGAGCACCTCAATCCGGGCATCTTTGAGAATCAGTTTGTCTAAACGCGGATCGACGCGCACAATCTGGCCAATAGTGGGATACGTAGTCTGGGCCACAGTCGAATAAATTGTTAAGGATAGCCAGCCGGTCAGCAGGAAGATTTTTGGGTTCATAATTGACCAGTATGAGATTATTGGCAATAGTACAACCATTTTTGGGGTGGTGCAATCGGTAAGGGACCCGGAGTAAACACGCACACGGAGGGTTACTCCCATCAGGGACAAATCCGGGCAAAGTCAACCCGCTCAGTACCGACCCTAAGCAGGAGCACGGGGCAGCAGGAGCGGCTCATCAGCAACTACTCTACCCGAATACTTCCCTCACCAACGCCCGGCAAACCGTTGATGGTGGCACCCTCGGCCCGGATGCGCAGACTGGTTTTGGCATCGGATGTAAAGAACGATATGGTTGCTTTTCCATCGGTACCAGTCTGGACTACCGGCGACCAGAAAAGCGTGGTTCGGTAGTCGGGGCGTCTGTCCAGCACTTCGTTTTTTCTATCATAACGCGGGGCATAAAACGTGCGCAGGGGAGCGTAGCCCGGCAGTTTCGTTACCAACGTGCCGGGTGCAGCTTCTTTGGCGAGGTCATAGTTCGGGGAACCGCGTTTGGTCAGAATGGATATTACGCCCCCACCCCCGCGTGACCCATAAATGGCCGCTGACGCTCCTTTGAGCACATCAACGCGGTCCACGTCCTGCACCGACACGCCCATAATACCCTGCAAATCCATTGGCATTCCATCCAAGACGAACAGGGGTTCGATGGGACCGCTGAAATTGGCGGCTCCCCGAATCTGTACCCTGGCGTTGAATCCCGACCCCGTCACCTGCACCCCGGCCACGCGCCCCTGAATCACGTCCAGAATAGTCATCCGCCCAGCGGTGTTGGCCTGATCAAACTTCACCGAAGCGTCGGGCGTTCCATAAATGGCACGCGAGTCGCGCTCCTCATTGCGTTTGGCCTTTACGGTTACACTCTGGAGCAGAACCTCTCCATTACGCCGGATCTGCCGTTCAATCTCCTGATACTCTTTTGTCCGACGGATAAATTCGGCCAGTTCGTCGCGCCGGAACTCGACCGGATTGTAGGGTACCTGCGTTAGTGTGACGGGGGGAGACAGCAACTGATCGAGCGTAATGACCAGATCCCGGTTCGCACGTCCCTTTGTACCCTGAATCATCACGGTTGTGGTGTCGGTAAAATCGAGGTCGTAGGCGGCATAGTTGCCCTGTTCATCGGATTCACCAGCCAGAAAGTCGCGCCCCGCTTCGCGGCCGCTGCTGTCGCGTCGGGCCAGCACAAACGTCAGCTTCACCTTACCGCCAATGTCTTTCTGATTCGGACGCACTACCCGGCCGGTCAGCGATAGCCCCCGTTCGAGCGGGTATCGGATCGGAGGCACCGTACCCGACAGTACGTCGGTCCAGACAAACCGTCGCCATCCCTGCGTCATCAGCAGCAGATCGAGGTGCTGCAGGCGGTGGGAGTGGGCGGGTGTGAAATAATAACCCGGCTGTTCAATGGTGCCGGTCAGGTCGGACGACAGCAGCAGATGCGACGTCAGGGTTGCGCTGTTTGAGTCGGCTTCGGGTGCCAGCCGCGTATCGACTGCCGACAGGGACAGGTTAGCGGCAACGGGCTCACCAGCCGCATTAGTCGTTGTCACAGCCAGCTCGACCTTCTCCCGGTTTTTGTAGGTTGTTTTGGTGGGTGTCAGGGCAACGCGGATCCGCTCGTTCTTATCGATAAATGCCAACCGCTCACAAACGGGCTTACCGGTTTCGTCGAACAGCGTCAACTGCGTGATGCCTTCGGGAAACGCGGTCTTTGCCAGCTGAACAGCTATCGATTTCTTGTTCAGTGGCACTTTAGCCACGTGTACCATCAGGCCGCGCGTCTGGGCCACCAGGGTCATCAGAGCCGTTGGGGGCGCGGCTGTTTTCGTATGGCGCACATATATCCGAACATACTCTTTGCTGGACAAAACATCTACCTGCATCACGGCCCCCTGCGCCTGCACAGCGGGCATTGGGTACGGGGCCATGGTGCCGTTGCCGAGCCGAACGAAGGCGGTGTAGGCCTGTCCAGCTTCGGGTTTCAGGGTAAAATAGCCCATGCCCGCGTGCAGGGTGAAAAATGCGGTTACCGTATCTTTTTTGGTATCCAGCACGAAACCCAACACCGCTACCGATTGACCCGACGGACTCACCGCTTTGAAAGCCACGCGGTTTTCCAGCCCCTCGACTAATTGACCACCTTCGGGCAAAAACTGGACGTCGGGCCGCACTTGGGCGGATTTCGACGTTGCGCTGCCCGCAGGCGTTGTTTCTACCGGACGGAGCACAGTCAGCGTTTTAGTAAAAAAATAAGCCGCCGGCTCATTGCGCATGAAGTTGGTGTAGGCCCGAAGCTGATACGTACCGGCCGGCAGGGAATCGGGCAGGCTCAACTGACCGGGCGCATAACTGTTTTCGGGTCTGAGTTGCAGCCGCAGCCGGACTTTACGCGCCACGGGGTCGATCAGGTCTACGTACAAAACCCGGCTAACGGTGTCGGCCGTGTGGGTCGTACCGTTGAACAGGTAACCCTTCATCCAGA
The DNA here is from genome assembly GCA_035296465.1 of Spirosoma sp. Taxonomy (GTDB): domain Bacteria; phylum Bacteroidota; class Bacteroidia; order Cytophagales; family Spirosomataceae; genus Spirosoma. The sequence goes on along the minus strand of DATHAW010000471.1, from coordinate 8,803 downwards.
TGGTTTCTCCGGTGAGGTAGGTCTCGCGGTCGGTGTGTAGGTATACTTTTTCGGTTGGACGCTGCTGGTTATAACGCTCAAACTGCTCTGTCAGGTGTTTAATGAAGTCGTCGTCTTGGCCGTGAAGGGCAAACAAAAACCCTGTGCCAACCAGCAGCAACAGAGGGGCAAGCCGGTGAAATTGGGAATGCATAGAATAGATTTAAGTGTGGATATCCTTCGTTTATAAATGGAGCCATTAAATTAACGAAAATATCTTCCTCTTATACTATGACGGCACCCACCCCTAAAACAGCATTGGTTCTTGGCGCAACGGGTCTTATTGGCGATCAGCTGACGCATAAGCTGACCGAATCTACCCTGTATGAGAACGTTAAGGTTTTGGTACGTAGTCCCCTGCGCTGGACTCACCCCCGCCTGCAGGAGGTGCTGTTCGATTTTGAACGCCCAAACGGATTGCTCACGCAGGCTGACGACATTTTCTGCTGCCTCGGCACCACCATGAAAAAGGCAGGCTCGCAGGAAGCCTTTAAAAAAGTGGATTATCAATACCCCCTGGATATTGCCCAACGGGGCCTCGACAATGGTGCCCGGCAATTCGCTATCGTTACGGCGATGGGCGCCGATGCCGAGTCGTCGTTTTTCTACAACCGCGTCAAGGGTGAGGTCGAACGCGACCTGGCAGCGTTGAATTTTCCGACGCTGCTTATTTTTCGCCCCTCGCTCCTGCTGGGCCACCGGACCGAAAACCGATTGGGTGAACGGCTGGCCGAAGGTGCCATGCGTTTTTTTGGCCCGCTCATTCCGCTAAAATACAAAGGCATTGACGCGGCCAAAGTTGCAAATGCCATGCTGACCACTACGCAGCAGGGACTGACGGGTCGTCACGTTTACGATTCTGATGCGTTGCAGGGATTTTAACGGGAGCTTTATTAGCGTCAATTAGGCCAGGCCTGTATTGGCAAAGCCCCGTCATGAATTTTATTTTCTAAGCTTTTTCTCCAGCATTTTTATATAGTACCCACCCACAACCGAACGGGCCTGGAAGCCCACCTTATGGCCGTCGGTGGTCTCGTGCCAGTCGTTAAGTGGTACGCGGTCGGGGCTTTCGTTGACAAATTTCAGCACGGGCGCAATCAGGGCCTCGAAGTCGGCCGGTCGGTCGGCCAGCGTAGCGGTCCAGACTATCCAGTCCGATTTAGTGTATGTTTTGCGGCTATCCAGCGGGAGGCCATACGGCTGCTGTTTCGTCAGGTAATACGCCATCTCGGTTTGGGCTACCTCAGCCGGAAAAACCCTTAATTTAAGCAGTTTATCCCACACCAGGTTGTATTTCTGGCTCCATGTGCCCGGATTCTCAAACGTAAGCGTATAATGGCGCTTGTCACCGGCCGACTTGTCTTCGGCTAATTTCATCCATTTGCGTGCCAGGTCGCGGGCCATCTCCAAGTACTCTTTTTCACGCGCTTTATCACCCATCCGCCCAGCCAGGTAGCCGTAGCTGGCAATACCCATAATTGCTTTCACAGACAGGTTAGCGTTGCGGGCAATATGACCGGCAAAGTCGTCGGTGCAAAGCTGATGGGTTGGGTCAAAGCCATTTTTAATCAGATAATCAGACCAGACAGTCAGCGTGGGCCAGTGCTGCTTAGCATAATTGGCGTTGCCTTCAACGGCCGCCAGGGCTGCCGTCAGAATCAGCATATTGCCGCACTCCTCCACCGGCATATCCTCGCCGTAGGTCTGCCCGTTGGCAATTGGGTAGGTGCCTACGTCGTGAGCCGCAAAGGGTTTGGTCCACCGGCCGCTTTCGGAGTATTGAAAAATCGGCTCCATCATTCCCTTCAGCAACAGGGGGTTGTACAGCAAAAACAGGGGTGCCGACGGGTACGTTACGTCGACCGTGCCGATAGAGCCATTGGAAAAATTTTCTTTCGAGAAAAAGAAAGCCTCTCCATTCGGTCCGACCACAAGCTTATGGGCGGCAATGGCCTGCCGGTAGCCCAGTACGCAAAGGTTGGCGTAGTTGGCCCCACCGGCTGCGAAGGCATCGGCGTATAGTTTTTTATCGAAGAGGTCGCAGGCTATTTTGAGTTTACCGTAGTCCCCGTTGGCATCCTGCAGGGCCTGTTCCATGGTGACTGGTTCGCCAGTCGTTTTGCCGGATGATGCCGAACCAACCCTGCGCCACCAGGCATCGAGCGGCTGCCCGCCATATTCAATCGACTTCACGTCGTCGTAGCCAATCAATAGCTGCCGTTCAACAACCCGGCTACCCACGTTGCCCAGGGCCATGCTCGTAGCCAGCACGGGTAAGCTGTCGCTCACGATCCGGGGCATCCGCTCGTGCAGGTCTGTTACCCGTCCTTCCCGCTCAAACTGATTTCGGGCGCTCAGCAGCGAACCAATTCGCCTGCTTGTCCCGGCTTCGACGGCTGACGCTACGTACAGATGCCCCCAGTCGATTCGGACGTCGTCTCCTTTACGGCCAAGCACTTTCTGCTCTACGGTGCCAACCCGCATGTAATCAAGTGGTGGTCGTTTCGGTCCGGATCCGGCGGTTGGGGATGCCGACTCAGCGCGGCCCCGTCGCCACGTTACCAGCTGATCGGGCGAGTTAACGACGAGTTCGGCCGAAACGTCGGTATACAATTCTACCTCGTGTAGTTTGCCGTCCGTTGCCTGAACGCTATAGCTGACGTACTGAACCGGCCGCGACAAGGCCGTCAGGTTATCCATCAGCAACGGGGCCATGAACGTTACGCTCAGTTTAACACCCGCTGCGGCAAAGGTATAGCTCGACTGCGTAGCCGTCATGCGCCGACCGATTTGAGTGGCGGTCTGGTCGTTAATCACCCGTTCTTCCACTAGACCCAGATCGACAAAGCCCGGACCAGAGACATTCCGGCTGTGAAACGCAATGACATTTCGGCCTTTTCGGAGCAGATCTGACCCATTCCGGTACGTTGGCGTAGCACGATACGCAGAGGACACACCCGATGCGCTGGCTACCCGCTCCCCATTGATGAATAGTTCGTAATTGTCGTTCTGAATGGCATTTACCAACACAGGACCGCTGGGAACCCGGTCGAGCATAACGGTCCGCCGGACGTAGATATCTGGGGTAGTCCACGGGGTACGATCCGTATTTCGGCTACCAAACGTGCCCTCACCCATTGCCCATCGGCTATCGTCAAAATCGGGTTTTGTCCAGTCGTCAGATTGAGGCTTATCGGTTATAAAGCGAGCCTGATAGGCCTGCCGTTCGCCAGATGGCACAATCGTATCCCCTCCCAATGACGGTTTCCCCATAAATCTAAATGTTTTTCCATCTACCCGGATGAGGCCGTTCAATTGTTGGGTCTGTCCCGTCCAGTGGCGGGTAGCATCGCCATTAAGTTGATCGCCAAACGACCACACGCTCGTATAGGGGTCGATGGTCAGAAGGGGCGTAGCCGGGGGATTCAATGGGGCTTTTGATAGTAAGGTTTGCTGAGCGTATCCGGGTATAGCTGTCATGATAACATTTACAATTAATGATAAATATATAATCGTAAATGTAAGAGACATTGTATAAAAATTGTATCTACCAAGCATAATTTTTCAATATTTTATTAACTATTAGTTAACAAATCCAATTAAAAGGTAGCAAATTGGGAGCAAGTAGCAGGGCTCCTTTCTATGAGTATGAAAAAATGGCGATTTGACTATCAATTTAACTACAGAGTTTAGCAGTTACTCTTTGAACAAAAGGAATGATGATTCATTATCCAGTTTAGCAAATAAGCGTTGATTACACCCATTTATAAACACGGTGACAACTCAATCTACTCCATCATTATTTATCCGATCCGCCCGCCGAAGTGATGCCGAGGTAGTCTACGGATTTTTATGCGAGTTGGAAGAGGCCACCTTAGACGCCGGCCTATTTATGACTATTTTCCGGCAAAACCTGGCCAATCCAATGATTTATTACCTTGTTGCTGAGTGGTCAGGTTTAGTTGTTGGCTTTGTAAGCTGCCATGTCCAGTATTTGCTGCATCATACGGGCAAAGTGGGTGAAGTTCAGGAATTGTATGTAAAACCTGAATACCGAAATCAGCGTATTGGCCATCAGCTTATAACAACACTCGACACATTGGCCATTCGAGAGGGCTTCGTCAACCTGGAAGTTACAACCAACCGAAAGCGCACTGATACGATCCGGTTCTATGAACAGGAACAATTTTCAGTCACCCACCTTAAATTAGTTAAATCTTTACCAACCTGATGCGTCTTGTTGTCTGCCTACTCTTTAGTGTTCAATTCCTGGTTGCCCATGGCCAGCCGACCAGAAACGATGCCCGCCTTGAGAACAAACTTCGATCTATACTGACAGATTTTAGAGGGGAGGTGGGGATTTACGTTCATAATCTGCGCACTGGCAAAACCGTCGCCATCAATGCCGATAGCCTATTTCCAACGGCTAGCACGGTCAAAATCCCTATCCAGTGCGGACTATTTGACAAGATTAATCAGGGCGAACTCAGGTACGGGCAGGAATTGGTTTATAAAGATTCGCTGCATTATGACGATGGCATTGTCGGATCATTGAAAGACGGGACCAAAATTCCGCTCAGTGAGGTAGTCATGCTCATGGAAACGGTCAGCGACAATACAGGTAGTTTGTGGTGTCAGGCTCTGGCCGGTGGTGGCACAGCCATCAACCAGTGGCTCGAAACGAACGGCTTTCATCAGACTCGGGTCAACTCCCGGACGCCAGGGCGCACGGCTAACCAAAAGCAGTACGGTTGGGGACAAACCACACCCCGCGAACTGGCCACATTGCTAACTTATATCCGGCAGGGACGCGCCGTCAGCCCCGATGCCAGTGACGAAATGTACCGAAACCTGGGCCGACAATACTGGGACAACGATGGTCTGGCCCAATTGCCACCCGAAATAAAAACGGCTTCTAAAAATGGGGCTGTCAACCAGGCCCGGTCGGAGGTAGTGCTGGTTCATGCGCCCCATGGCGAATATGTGTACTGCGTGATGACAAAAAACCAGAAAGATGAAAGCTGGGAACGTACTAACGAAGGATTCACATTGCTGCGAAGAGTCTCAGCCCTTTTATGGCACTATTTCGAGCCAAAATCAACCTGGAAACCACCCCTAAGGTATGAAAAATGGTGGTAGTCAGTAAATAGAAAAGCCACGTCCCGATTTGAGAGGTGGCTTTTCAGTTTAGGTAAAACGCTAACAAATCTAATTCAGAAACTGCAGACGAATGTCGTTTAACTGACTACGAATCGAACCATCAATCTGCTGATCGCCAACACGCAGAATGTAGCCACCAATTAGTTTTGGATCGATTTTCTCCTCCAGCTCAACCGATTTGCCAGTCGTATTTTTCATAACTATGGACTTGAACCGCTGACGTAGCGTATCGGTCAGCGGCATGGTTGTAATAATGGTGGCCCGCTCCACGCCTTTCAGGCTCTCGTACTGGATGATAAACTGATCAGCGATGGCATCGATGATGGCTTCGCGGTTTTTGTTGGCGATGATCTGAAAAAAAGCCATTGCCAATGCATTTAAACGAGTAGCGAAAACAGCTTTCATCACCGCGTTTTTCTTCTCGGCCCTGACAATTGGGTTTTTCAGAATCAGGGCTAACTGCCGGTTTTGGGCCAGAGTTTGCTTCACGAACTTCATGTCGGTAAACATCGTCTCCGCAATGCCCTGCTCTTTAGCCAGATCCAGTAGTGATTTGGCATATCGGGCGGCTACTGTAGCAACTGCCATAGGTGTGGTTGTAAGTGGTGGTGAGTCATCGAGTTGAACCGGCTCTCAGACTCCGTTAGTTCAAGCGCGAGTTCGACACTAAGTCCGAAACCAGTTTCTCCTGCGATGTTTTGTCGCTCAGTTCTTTACGTAGCACTTTCTCGGCAATGTCGAGCGAGAGCGTAACAACCTCTTTTCTCATCTGTGCGATCAAGGCCTGCCGCTCATTTTGCATTGCTTCGCGAGCCTGCTCCAGCATCCGCTGTCCTTCAATAGCGGCTTTATCGCGTGAATCGGCCACCATTTTGTCTGCGGTTTCCTTAGCACCCCGCAGGATTGCCTCACGCTCTGAGCGGGCCTGCACCAATAGCTTCTCGTTGTCAGCTTTGAGGGCAGCCATCTCGACGCGTGTTTTTTCGGCCAGATCGAGCGCACTCTGAATGTTGTTTTCGCGTTCGTGCAGGCTCTCCGTAATTGGTTTCCAGGCAAAGGCGCGAAGAATAAGAAACAAGGCGAGGAACACCACCACCTGCCAGAATAACAGACCAAGATCGGGAGTAAGTAAGTCCATGCGTGTGAAATATTAATGAATCCGGGTATTGAATCAATCTTTTGTTAGAGAACACCGGCCCGTCGGCAACCCCAAACGGGCCGGTGTTTCTCTGAAAATAGGCAAGTAGTGGCGCCGACACCTAATGTAGTCAGCCTACTCAAATTTAGCGCTGCTGGTTAGCTACGACGCAACAGGTACGTTAGGCCGTAGCAACTAGCAGACAGATAACGGCTGCGAACAGGGCAACGGCCTCGATGAGAGCCGCAATAATCAGCATGGCAGTCTGGATACGACCAGCGGCTTCTGGCTGGCGGGCAATACCTTCCATCGCACTACCACCAATGCGACCGATACCCAATCCAGCACCGATAGCAGCTAAACCAGCACCAATAGCAGCACCCATAACGGCTACGCTACCCGTAGCTTCCAACAGCAGAGAAAACAACATTGCGAACATAAACTTTGAACAGATTTATTAGTAAAACAAAAGATTGCAAATTGATTTATAACGTAGAACTGTGAACTTCTACATCATAACGGGACTACCTGCGTGGTCATACTGAAATAATCAGTGCGCTTCCGCAACTTCATGACCTATACCGTGGTCAGCTTCATGATGGTCCTCGACCGCACTACCGATGTACATGGCTGTCAGCAGTGTGAAGATAAATGCTTGTAAGAATGCCACCAGTATCTCAATCAGGTTCAAAAACAGGGTAAATGCCAATACCACTGGACTGATTGCCAGACTTGTGGTCATTCCACCCATATTATTGGCCATAAAAATCAGACCCAGTAAACTCAGGATAATGATGTGACCGGCGGTGATGTTGGCAAATAACCGGATCATCAGCGACAGAGGCTTCATGAAGACACCCACTATTTCAACCGGAACCATAATGGGCAGCAGAGCAACAGGTACACCCGATGGCTTGAAAATGTGCATCCAGTAATGCTTATTGCCACTAAACGTAACAATCAGGAACGTGATGACGGCCAATACCAGCGTTACGGCTATGTTACCAGTCAGGTTAGCCGATCCCGGCAACAGCCCCAGCAGATTGTTAATCAGAATAAAGAAGAACAGGGTCAGCAGATAAGGCAGAAACTTTTTGTATCGGGGGCCAATGCTTGGTTTAGCCACCTCATCACGTACAAAGAGAATAATAGGCTCCAGCAATGACTGAATACCCGACGGCGCTTTGCCTTTATTTTTGGCGTACCCTTTACTCACTGCCGAAAAAAGCAGGAGCATAATTACTGCACTCAGCAACAGCGAAGCCACATTCTTGGTAATAGAAAAGTCATAGACTTTAGCCGCTTCATCAACGTTTCCGGCCTCGTTTACACGGTGAATTTTACCGTGTTCATTTTTATAGCCTTTATACACGTTGCCATGGGCCAGCTGCGATGACGAAAAAACTTCAAGGCCCCGATCAGCTGAATATAGGATTACCGGTAGAGGTAGTGTTACGCCATGTGCAAACTCCCAGCCGTGATCGTCTTTAATGTGGTGCATGATCATTTCTCCCACATTAAATTTCCCCTTCGGAGCACCTGCTTCGCCTTGATGTTGAGTATGCTCTTCACCTTGCTGACCGTGCTCCTGCGCCTGTGCACCTACTAACGAACTCAAAATGAAAGCCGTAGCCAACAGAAATCTATTAAACACCGAACGCATCATATGAACTGATAGGTCGTTTTTACGAATTATGCCGCAAGTTACGGGTAAGCGCCCAAATCTCAAAACACGTGTAACATATATATAGTACAAGAAAGTCAAAAACGAAGGTTCGGCGCTCCTCGATCTGGTGAAACAGAAAAAATCCGACGAAGGCAAGTCCCAGCACCATACGGGCGACGGTTGCAGCGAGGTACATGGGCACTAATCGCTCCCGATCACCCTGTAAACCAGCCGATATCAGCCGACTAGTCAGAAATGAAACGCTCATAAAAAACACCAGCAGCATTTTCCAATCGGGATGCAGCCAGGACGTAATGTAATATCGCTCAACTACGAAAAATGCAATTGCAAGAAGGGTTGTGAATAGAAGGGTTCGAACCATGAAATCAAGATGGGCAATTTACTTATTTGTCAATTGCCGAATAAACAAATACAGCGATGCGCCGATAGCCGTTAGCGAAAGAATGATTGTCCAGATGGGGCGGTGGTTATCTTGCCAGTCGTCTATTTTCATACCAAGCCAGACACCCAGCCCAATGGTACCCAGCATCTGAAATGCAATGCCGCTGAACTGCACAAACGAAGTTGTCTTCTCCGTTGTCTGCTTCAGCAGATTGGGTTTCTCCGGTTCATGAGAACCGCTTTCTTCAGATTCATCAGACGTGTTTGCCATTGATTTAGGTTAGTTAATACCATGTGACGCGCAAAATTCGTTAATTTGGGCTAACGTTTCATACGGCCTGTTGGTCCTTGCGCGTTTTGAATACGAGTACACACGTACTATTGTCGAATGTCCCGTT
>DATHAW010000470.1:0-4725 GCA_035296465.1 Spirosoma sp. | reverse complement strand
GCATCGTGGTCGGCGTGAATACCCGCACGGTCCGGCGGAACAGCGCGAAAACGGCCCCGGCCGTCGCCCAGCAGCAAACAGCCCCGGCCGGCATCGTACCAGCCCGAATAGGTTTCCGACGCGTAGGAATTTCCCACTAGCAACGCGTCGGGCAGGCCGTCGCCGTTAAAGTCGCCGGTCTGAATCCCAAACACGGGTGCCACCTGTGCGGGCGTTGGGAGCGGATAGACGGCAAAGTGACCATCTCCTTTGTTCTCCAGGTAGCAGCTCCGCAGTTCGTCCGCTGTCAGGATGGTTGCCCCCTCCAGGTCATCGTCGGTGAACGCGTCAGCAAAGGATTTGTCGGCATATTTCTGAAAACTTGTAAACCGTTTGCGGGCAAACGTGGGCATCTGATCGTTTAGTAGGTCGCGGATGGGCGCAATAGCTTCTTTGCCCTGTACATAATGCGTCAGGATCGGGTCAATCTGGCCGTTGCCGTCAAAATCCCTGGCGTATACCCGCATAGGCTCCTCCGCCGACACATGGTAGCGCGTATTGAGACCCAGATTACCCGCAACGTAATCGATATCCCCATCCCGGTCGAAGTCCGCCCCGGTAAGCGAATTCCACAGGCCTGACAGGGGCTGATTGCCTTCAGTTTTGATCGGTTCCAGGGCGAGTTTGCCGCCGGTATTTTTGAACAGGGTTATCGGCATAAACTCACCAGCCAGCAGCAGGTAGGGATCGTTATCATTGTCGTAATCGGTCCAAAGGGCCGCACATACCATACCCAACCGGCGCAGGCCAGGCGCGAGTTGCTTAGTAACATCCGAAAAATGGGGTTTACCACCGGGAGTTCGGTCATTGCGCAAGAGATAGGAAGCCGGAGCCATGGGATACTGCCCCACTTTCACGCGCCCGGCCCGGAATAAATCCAGATCACCATCACCGTCAAAGTCGGCCGCCACAACGCACGAGCCCGATGAGGCTGTAGGTGGCAGGGCGTCCGGCGACCGGGTCAACTGGCCGGTTCCGTGTCCACCGGGGCCGTCGTTCAGGTACAGGCGGTCCTGATAAATTGCGCTGCTGTCGGCCTGCCGGCTGCCCCCGCTGACGACGTATAAGTCCTGATCACCATCGCCGTCGGCATCGAAAAACAACGACCCCATGTCTTCCAGATCATTAGCCCCCTGCACCCGTTCGGTAAAATGGCCGGGCGTCGTTTGCAGAAACAGCGAGCGCGTCTGCCCCGGATCGGCCCCAACGAATACATCGTCTAATCCGTTACCGTCGGCATCAGCAATGGCCAGTGCCGGGCTGTTTTTTCCGTACACCTGCGGCAACAAAGGCGTGCGTTCAAAGTCGTTCAGGGGTGCTTCGCGGTGATGAAAGGTCAGGCCAACAGCGTCGGCGGTGGTGGTCGTGAACAGCGCCGGCAATGACATGGGGGCCGGTGGCGACTGGGCTGTGGGTTTGTAGGACACCTTATGTACCCGGTCGGCCGTGAGTTGACCCATCTCCTGATACGTACCATCGGCCCAGCGCACGGCCACGGCTGCGGTTGTCTGCTTCCCCAGTCCAATATGCACAAACGGCTCTATAGATGAGGTATAGCCCCGAACCGGGTGTACTTCTACGGTCTGCCTCATCCCATCTTTCGTCAGAATACGCACTTGAGCACCCAGCCCCCGGGCGTCGGCGGGCAGGTGCAGCCGCAGCGAATGATTCGTGATGGGTTTTCCGGGCCGGACGGTTTCGTTGCGGTACAGTCCTGCCTCGCCGTCCATGTTGTTGATGACTAAATCCAGATCGCCGTCGTTGTCCAGATCGGCATAAGCCGCGCCGTTCGAGTAGCCCGGATCACCCAGGCCCCAGTCTTCGGATTTGTCGTCAAAGATCGGTGGTGCCGCTGCACCCGTGTCGGCTGAACCGCCACCCCGATTCCGGAACACGTAGTTGTGCAGTTTGATGTCGGGCAGTTTATACAGCTCGGCCAAGGTACTCTTCTGAAAATTTGCATCACGGCCCCTCATGCCGAAGCTCGATGCCTGACTGTTCAGATACGCCACGTAGTCTAGGTTCGTGATGTCGCGCCGGTAGCCATTTGTTACGAATAGGTCTTTGAAACCGTCATTGTCGAAGTCGGCCAGCAGCGGTGCCCAGCTCCAGTCCGTACGCGATACGCCCGACAATTGTCCAATCTCGCTGAAGACGGGTTCGCCCGCTCCAGCAGACCGGTCGCTACGCTCTGGGCCGGTTCCCAGATTCAATTGAAGTGTGTTGCGGACGTACTCATCCTGATAGCCCTGTTGCCGGGCCAGATGAAAAAACTCCCAGTTGGTTTTAATGAGCATCATCTTCTGCCGGGCGTTCGATTCGGGCAGCATATCTACCACCATTACGTCGGGCCGGGCGTCATTATTTACGTCCTGGATATCTACACCCATGCTGTTGTAGCTGGTGTGCTTGAAATACGCAGCCGCCCGGTCCGTGAAGGTTCCATCGTGGTTGTTAACGTAGACGACGTCGTTGGACAGAAAATCGTTGGCGCAGTAAATGTCTGGCCAGCCATCCTGATTGATATCGGCAATGGTCAGACCCAGGCCATAGCCCTCAGCCAGAATACCAGCCTCGCGTGAAACATCGACAAACTGATACGCGGTGCTGGATTCGCGACGTACCCCGGTTGTTTTCTGTCCATCCTGTTTCGGTATTCCTTCATTGCGATAGAGCCGATCCGTGCTGGGGCCTTCGCCATTCAGACGGCGCGGCCGGATGGTGTTGCGGCCGGTGCGCTCAACGGCATTATTCAGGATGTAGCAGTCCAGATCGCCGTCACGGTCGTAGTCGAAGAAAGCGGCCTGGGTGTTCATGCCACTGTCGGCAAGGCCATACGCCTGCGCCATCTCGCGGAAAGTGGGCACACCACCAGGCGTTTTTGCCTGATTGATAAACAGGAGGTTGTGCCGGATATGGCGGCCCGTATCAGGCCCGGCAACGCTTACGTACACGTCCGGCCAGCCGTCGGTATTGACATCAGCGACTGACACGCCCGTGCACCATGCCCTGGTTGTAACACCTGCCTGGGCCGTTACGTCCTTAAATTTCAAATCCCCCTGATTGAGATACAGCCGACTCGTGACCTTGTTGCCCGCGAAGAATACATCCTGCCGGCCGTCATGGTTGAAATCGCCGATGCCGACGCCCGCGCCATTATACAATGGGTCGTAGATGTTGGCGTTGAGGGTGTCGTTCTCGAACGGCTGTATCTGGTTGTTGAACAACAACCCCGACTCGTCTGAGCGGATAAGCGTGAACAAAGCGTCTGGCGCTGTTGTGGACTGACAGGCCAGGAGTACAACCAGTAAACAACCCGGCAGAACAATACGTTGGATCATGGATAAACTAGTAAAACGGCTCACTCTCATAAAAAGCAACGCCCTGTTTTGATCTGACCGGATAGCATAATAAGATAATAAGTAGTAAAAATACGACACAAAGGCAGACTATATAGGCGTAAAAATACGTAGCTTTATTTTTTTAAACTTTGTTAGTTGCTGACTGTGGACAGCTTATTCAATTATCGGCAGGCGACCGATGCACGCATATGGGACGATTTTTTACACGGCAGCAAAGCAGCTTACTCGTTCATGTATGAGAAGTACGCCAGGGTGCTTTATAACTATGGCTACAAGATTGCCCAGAATCGGCAACTCACCGAAGATTGTCTGCAGGATTTATTTCTCACCATTCTCGAAACCCGCGAACGACTGGGGCATACTGACTCCATTAAATTTTACCTGATGCGCTCGCTCCGGCGCGAAATTGTCAGAAAGCTAAACGGCAATCACCACATGCTGGACGGTGCAAAACACGAGTTTGACTTCCAGGTTGAATTTCAGTACGAACCGACCTGGCTCGATTCGCAGATCAGCCGCGAACGCTCCGAGGCTGTGCTTCGCGAGCTGAATCAACTCCCGGCCCGTCAGAAAGAAGCCTTATTCCTAAAGTTCTTTGACGGCCTCAGCTACGACGAAATCGCCGGCATTATGGGCATCGAAACCACGTCGGCCTACAAAGTTATTTACAAAGCCATTGCCTCGCTTCAGAAACGAATGCCAATGGATTTATTGACTATCCTGTTACTCATCAACCAGTTCGCAAGCAAGTAAGGGCGCAGCCGGGCAAACGCGGCTTTGGGACATTTGCCGCTTACTAATTTTTTATCATTTTGTCCTTAAATTTTTTCCTCTTTTCGAGGGATAAACCACTAAGTAGTTTTCTTCTGAAGGTAAAACGGCCCATTCTTCTGCATGAAGCACTCCTACCATCAGTTTACTGTTCGTGACTTTGTGCTGGACGATGCGTTCCGCCGGTGGGTGTTCCAGCCCAATGAGCCGGGCGAGACGTTCTGGCAGACGTTCCTGCTTACCCACCCGGAGCAGCAGGCCACCATTGACGAGGCAACGGCCATTCTGCTCAATTTAGGTGTTCGCTACGACGACCTCACCGACGCCAGTCAGCAACGTATCCGGCAGGTGCTCGAACGGGCTGCGTCCGCTCGACGATTCGACGACCACCCGCAACGGTACAGAAACCCTGTACCAACGTTTATACAGCCATTGTCGGTCTGGAAAAAGCGTCGCTTCACCTGGCAGGCAGCCGCGTCGCTGACGGGTCTGTTGCTGATTGCCGGGGTCTCGGTCTGGTACGCCCTTACACCAAAACAACAGCGCATCCACA
>DATHAW010000469.1:0-13572 GCA_035296465.1 Spirosoma sp. | reverse complement strand
AACGAGCATTTCATTTGCTCAACAAAACAGCACAATGTCGGGCACGGGTTCGACTACTATGGTTGGTAAGGAAAGTAAAACGGCTTTCGATCGTCTGAACAAAAAAGGAGCCGCAATGGTAGCTGCCATTACGCCTACGAGTGCCAAACTCTCCAGTGCGGACCAGGCGCTGATGATGGAGGTAGCAAAGGGAGGCATGATGCAACTCGAAGTAAGCAGGGTGGCCGTGCAGAAAGCCAGTAGTGAGGAAGTACGCCAACTGGCGCAGGCCGAAGTTGAGGAGCAGACGGGCCTGTCGGCAAAGCTGATGGAGATTGCCCAGGCTAAAGGCATTACGTTGCCCAGCACACCTGATGCCGAGACGCAGCGAATGGTAACTGAAATGCAGGGCATGACGGGTATGTCCTTTGACCGGCGGTACGTAACCGAAAGCGGAGTGAAGGGGCACGAGAAACTCGATGCCGTAATGGGTAGAGTAAAATCCAGCGCATCGGACAGCAATCTAAAGGCAGTGGCTAATGCAGCTCATCCACTGGTAAAAGCGCACTTGAAAGTATCCCGCGAAGTGATGAACAAAATGTCGGGAAACAACGCGGGTTCGCGGTAAGCAGTTAATTGTTAATTAGTTGTGCGCCGGGATACGTAGCTACGTATCCCGGTTTTTTATTGCCATTTCAGCTCCCTTTTGGACAAAAACAGCGAGATAGGTAACTCATTATTTTGTATCTTTGAGGGAGTGAACATAACCAAAATTGTACGTTAGTGGAACGACGTAGTGCGCTCATTACCATAGCTGGGGTCGTCGCTGGTCTTGTCAATTTGCCCGCGTGGGCCAATGGCTGGACGGCCGAAACCGTTCGTCTGGACGACTCTCTTTTTTCGGTGGACCAGACTAATCTGCTCGCTGATATTGCCGAGACAATTATCCCGACTACCGACACCCCCGGCGCTAAAGCACTTAACGTGCATCAGTTCATTCAAAAAGTTGTGCTGGACTGCTCCGACAAAGCAACCCAGGACATGTTTGCAAAGGGCCTCAGTACGGTACACGAACTGGCCCGGCAATCCTATAGTAAGCCCTTCAATCAGGGCGATGCCACGCAGCGCATGGCTGTGCTAACGCAAATGAGCCAGTCGGCCGATACAGCGCAGAAAGCGTTTTATAATCTATCGAAGAACCTGACGATTCGGGGCTACATGAGTTCTGAATACGTAATGACCAACCTCACGCACTACGAATTTATCCCTGGTCGCTACCACGGTTGCGTTCCTGTTCCGGCTAAAGCTGTATCCCAACCAAAATAAGTTGCTGATTATTAACTTATGGCCAACGGTGGTCAATAACGTTGGCTACTGATGACTACTATCCAATTCTTTATGTCATACCTGAATATAGATGCCCAGGCTCAGAATACATACGATGCCATCGTGATTGGCTCTGGTATTAGCGGAGGATGGGCAGCCAAAGAACTGACCGGCAAAGGACTTCGCACACTTGTGCTAGAGCGGGGCCGCGATGTCCGGCACGTAACGGACTACCCAACCACCAACACGCAGCCGTGGGAATTTGAACACCGGGGACAACTCACCAGCGCCGTACGCGACGCCAACCCAATCATTAGCAAGTGCTACGCCTTTTATGAGGGTACGGAGCAGTTTTTTGTAAAAGATGCCGAACACCCTTACGTGCAGGAGAAGCCGTTTGACTGGATTCGCGGCTACCAGGTTGGCGGCAAGTCGCTGATGTGGGCACGGCAAACGCAGCGCTGGAGCGACTTTGACTTCGAGGGTCCGGCCCGCGACGGGTTTGCTGTCGACTGGCCCATCCGCTACGCAGACCTAGCCCCCTGGTATAGCTACGTAGAGCGGTTCGCCGGTATTACTGGCAACAAGGATGGCCTTGCAACGCTGCCTGATGGTGAGTTTCTGCCCCCGCACGAGTGGAACTGCGTTGAGAGTCATTTTCAAAAACAGGTAGCTAGTAAATACAAAGACCGGCACGTAATTATGGGCCGGGCGGCTCATATTACGCAGCCAC
Organism: Spirosoma sp.; assembly: GCA_035296465.1. Taxonomy (GTDB): domain Bacteria; phylum Bacteroidota; class Bacteroidia; order Cytophagales; family Spirosomataceae; genus Spirosoma. Next base: position 11,534 of record DATHAW010000469.1, on the reverse strand, counting down.
AGCCGATTCATTTCCAGCAGGGCCGGGCTCAGTGCCAGCACCGGACCATTTGTGAGCGTGGCTGTCCATTTGGTGGTTATTTCAGCAGCAACTCATCGACAATACCCTGGGCTGCCAAAACGGGTAAGATGACCCTACGTCCTAATTCAGTAGTACACTCGATCATCTACGATGAGAAGAAAGGGATGGCATCGGGTGTCAGGGTCGTGGACACCAATACAAAGCAGATGACGGAATATTATGCCCGCATTATTTTTCTGAACGCGGCTGCCCTGAACTCCAACCTTGTGCTGCTGAATTCTACCTCCAGTCGATTTCCTAACGGCTTAGGTAACGATAGTGGCGTACTTGGTAAGTATGCGGCTTTTCATAATTACCGGGCGGGTATCTCCGCTGAGTACGACGGTAACCTCGACACGACCACCGACGGTCGTCGGCCTAATAGCCCGTATATCCCACGTTTCCGGAACGTACTGAAACAGGAGACGGGCTTCCTGCGGGGCTATGCTGCCGGTTTTTCGGCAGGCCGTGTCAGCAAAACCGATCGCGACGGCCTTGGTGCCGACCTAAAACAAAACCTGCTGAATCCATCACTCGGCGGGTGGTATGTGGGCTCGCACATGATGGGCGAAACGATTCCGAAAGAAACCAACTACGTAGCCCTTGACACAACGCTGAAAGACCCGTTTGGTATTCCCCAACTGAAAGTCTCAATCGCCTACGACAACAACGACGACAAGATGGTAAAAGATTACCAGGAGCAGCTATCGGAAATGTTTACGGCTGCAGGGTTTACTAACATTCGCGTTCGCGACGACCACCGCAATCCGGGTTTGGATATTCACGAAATGGGTGGCGTCAGAATGGGTAAAGACCCTAAAACGTCGATGCTTAACAAATGGAACCAGCTTCACGCCTGCAAGAATGTATTCGTTACGGATGGTGCCTGCATGACATCGACCTCTACCCAGAACCCATCCCTGACATATATGGCCATGACTGCCCGCTCGGCGGACTATGCGGTGAAAGCGATGAAGAAAGGATTGGTGTAATAGAAGATTATTACAAACAAAAATGGCCACCCTCACGAGTGGCTGTTTTTGTTGGTATTCAACTGCTTCACTTGATAGGCGCGAATGGTCTGGAAATCTACCAAGTGAATATAGTCCTGAAACAAGAAGTTAGCTCACTATAACGCCAGTTCCTTTGCTGATACAATCGTCAGCACCTCGGTATCTTTCAGCCGCACGGCTAAGCCCAGGGTTTTAGGCACCTCATAGTGGAAGAAAAACTTCATCGTATGAATCTTTCCTTCGTAGAATGTCAGGTCGTCGCCCTGCGGGTTCTGGGTCAGGATTGTCTGACTGGCGACCACCGCCTGTTTCAGCCATTGCCACGCAACCACCACAATGCCGAACATCTCCAGGAATAGCGTCGCGTCGGACAAATACCGCTCGGTGTCGCCTTTCAGGGCATGGGGTAGCAGGGTCGTCATGACGTCCTGCACCCTGGCCAGTTCACCGGTGAGCTGATCGGCGTAGGGTTTCAGATCGTCGAACGTGCCGGCTTCGCTAATGGTTTTAGTAATCTCGGCAAAAAGCAACTGAGGAGCTTTACCACCCTTCATGGTCATCTTTCGCCCCAGCAAGTCCTGCGCCTGAATGCCGGTGGTTCCTTCATATATGGGCGTAATCCGTATGTCGCGGTACAACTGCTCAACCGGGAAATCTTCCGTAAAGCCATACCCACCGAACGTCTGCAAGCTCTGACTAACCGATTGTACACCCATTTCAGATGGATAGGATTTAGCCACCGGCATCAACAGGTCGACGAGCAGGTGAGCGTTCTCTTTCTCTTCTCCTTCGGCCACACGGCTGATGTCGTAGAGCCGGGCCGCTTCGATCAGCAGGGACAGCGAACCCTCCGTTACGGCCTTTTGAAACAGGAGCATCCGCCGAACATCGGGGTGGTTGATAATGGCCGTCTGGGGTGCGTCGAGTAGGTTTTTCTCGTTCAGCCGGCGACTTTGCGGGCGTTCTCTGGCATACTGCAGCGCGGCATGATAAGCCGCCGTAGCGATGGCAGCCGCCGTCATGCCCACACCAATGCGGGCCTCGTTCATCATCTGAAACATGTAGGGCAGGCCCTGATGGGGTTCGCCAACGAGGTAGCCAATAGTGTTATCGTTCGAGCCCATGGTCAGGTGCATGGCGGGTACGCCCTTCTGTCCCATTTTGTGGTATACACCCGTTGACTGTACGTCGTTATCGACAAAACTGCCCTGCTCATCCTGGCGGTATTTGGGTACGACGAACAGCGATATGCCTTTGGTGCCTTTGGGAGCTCCGTCAATGCGGGCCAGCATCAGGTGAACGATATTGTCGGCTGCATCGTGGTCACCGGCTGAGATAAACACCTTCTGACCCTTGATTTTGTAGCTGCCCGGCGTGGATTCGCCGTCGGGTAGGGGCGTAGCCGTGGTCATTACGTCCGACAGGGACGAACCGGCCTGCGGCTCGGTCAGCGCCATAGTACCCTGCCACTGGCCCGCCAGCATAGGCGGTACGTAGAATTCATTTAGTTCTGGTGAGCCAAAGGAGGTAATCAGGTGAGCTGCTCCCGACGTTAAGCCCGAGTACATCATGCCGTTGTTGGCCGCCATGAGAATAAAGCCAACGCTTGCGCTGAGCATTTCGGGCAGTTGCTGACCGCCGTGTTCAAAGGAGAAACCCGCGCCAATCAGACCCGCATCGCCCATGGCCTTCATAAACTCCTTTACTTTGGGGTGAACCGTCACCTGCCCGTTTTTGAGTTCAGGCTGGTTTTTGTCGACCTCTTTCAGGTAGGGATGCATGAGGGTGTCGGCAATGTAGGTTGCCGAATCAATCACCAGGTTGAATGTTTCACGGTCATGCGCACTAAAATAGTCGAACCGGTTAAGTTCTTCTGCCTTAAATACTTCGTGCAGCAGGAATTGCAGGTTTCGTTTGCTAAAATACGTCGTTGCCATACGAGGCTCTCTGTTTTTAAAATTGGTATGCTTGCATACTACTGTAGGGGTAAAAATACCACTTTCCGGTTGTATCTTTATATCATTCCCTAAAAACTATCGTTTACTTTACGTCGTTATTGACAAGTCATTTATTAAAACAACTTTTTACCCATGAAAAATCTGCTTATAGCAATCGCTCTGCTGTGTTCAACAGTATCGATGACACAGGCACAGGAAAAAAAGGCGCCTATGAGTCCGCGCATTACGGCCGAGAGCCCGGATAAGAACATTAAAGTCGTTTATGGCCAGCCCTCCAAGCGTGGACGGGTCATTTTTGGTGATTCCGGGCTGGAAAAGTTCGGTAAAGTGTGGCGGACGGGTGCCAATGAAGCAACCGAAGTTACTTTCAAAAATGACGTTATGTTCGGTGGTAAAATGGTGAAAGCGGGTTCATATGCCCTGTTCACTATTCCTGGCGAGAAGGAGTGGACCGTTCTTCTGAACAGCACCCTTGGCGAGTGGGGTTCTTTTGGTTATGATAAAATAAAAGGCAACGACGTAGCGTCGGTGAAGGTGCCGGTTTCGATGAACAAAACGCCCATCGAGAAGCTGACCATCACGCCTACCAACAACAGCCTGTCCATTGCGTGGGATAACATGACCGTATCCGTACCCGTGATGAAGCACGGCAGCAGTGCTTCTACCGGCACTGGTAAATAATTTACCCAACGGTATTTTGCAGAAGCCCGGCCCAATGGTCGGGCTTCTTTTGTTTTTATAGCACTGACTGATAACGTGTTACGTGTTACGTTAAAAACTTTTTAAACCCTATTAATTCGCCTGTTTTGGCCAATTCTGCCAAAATCGCGGAGTTTTCACTAAGCGCCAGATTAAACTTATTGTAAGTAGTTAACAAACAAACGTTTATCACGTTATTTGTGCAAAACCCGTTACGCTGACGCCCATGAAAAAACATTACTTATTTTTGGTATTATTCGGAACGGCTCTGTTGCCTGCCTGTGGCCAGAACGTTACCGATTACTACCGGGCACCGGAACGTGGCCAACAGTATAACCGGTTGCTGACGCGTTACGGTGGCCCCCACATCCGCGACCGCTGGTACGTATCACTCGACGGCTTTGTTCGTACTGACCGCGCTCATATCGATAATTCAATTAATGGATTGATCGAAAGTGACCTTGTTGCCAAAGCCGGGATGGGTGCTGTTATTGGCTGGTCCTATCGGGAGCGCTGGGCCGTTGAGGGCGGCTATGCCCGAATGCCCATTCACACGCAGGTATCGATCCGCAATGGTAGTTCGCCCCTGGTATACCGCTACACCAATGGACGCGATGCGTTTGTGCTGCGTGGAAAGCGGCTGGTTCTATCCACCAGCAAACCGTGGCTGCGGTCAGGTTTCTGGTTAAGCGGTGGGCTGTGGCTTGTGCCGAACGGGGGGGAGTCTGAGGGGCGCTTCTCGCTGCTGGGATACCGCTACAAGGGCCGGAATGAAGCATCGGACACGCTACGTCTGCTCAGTCAGACCCGCACGGGCACCCGCATGACAACAATGGCGGAACTTGGGGCTGAATACAACGTTCGACTGAGCGATAACATTGATCTGGGTTTTTCGGTCCGGCGGTTCTGGGGGCTGGCCAGTTCCATCACCACCAATGTCGACTATACCGTTAACCGGACGCTTATGCAGCAGGCGCAACTTCAGGGTACGGGCACGGGAATGAGTTATGGCGTATCGCTGCGCTATACGTATGCCATCCGGCGTACCTATCCCAACGCCCTCGACGTGCGCGGCAAAGGACGTATTCGCTAATCCTACGGCACCCAGACCGTTTGATAATCAATAGCGAACTGCCTGAACGTAATGGGCGGCCGACCCAGCAGGCGTTCTGTCTCCTTTGTCAGCCGGGCGGCTTTTCCCAGTTTCGATATGGTATAAAGCGTTGCCATTATCAGGGTGAAACCCAGCGCGACTTTCTCCCTCTGCCACGTTCGCCAGATAAACCGCAGCAGCGACGGGTTGCGGTACGTAATTTTCCGGCCTAGTGTGGTCGTGAGAATTTGGGCCACTTCGCCGTACGTCAATGCTTCGGAGCCGGTCAGTTCGTAGCCTTTATAGAAATGCTCACTGGTTATACCGGTCAGGACCAGCGCAGCAACGGCGCCCACATCGCGCACATCCACAAAGCCCGTCCGCCCGTTTCCGGCCGGCACAAAAATTTCGTTGCGGAGCCGGATCTCGTCGCGGTGGGTGGTGCTCAGGTTCTGCATAAAAAAGCTGGGCCTCAGAAACGTGAAGGGCAGCCCCGCTTCCACAATCAGCTTTTCGATCTTATGGTGCGGAGTCAGTGAATTGGATTCGACGCCCTGCAGCGATAAAAACACGACCTGCCGGACACCAGCGCGTTTCATGGCGTCGACAAACGGTTTGAAGTACTGGTTAACGTCAGCCAACTGGGGCGGCCGAACCAGCAGGACCCGACTCACACCCGCCAGGGCCGCATCGAACGTAGTGGCATCGGTAAAATCGAACGTAACGTAGCCGTCAGGCTGAATAGCCAACGGCTGGTTGAACTGCCCTGAATAACTCATCCCTGATATTACCTCGAACCGCTGGTTGTCAGGCTGTTTCAGCAACGCACGCACGGTTGCCAGACCAACATTGCCGCTGGCCCCGGTAATCAGAATACGTTCGGGGTAGGAATTAGTATTGACTACTGTCACGTTCGTTGCCCGATTTGCGGGTATAGGATAGTGATAAATAACCTGACTTTACTTTTATGCAGAAGCGTATTGACCCGCTTCTGGGCTGGAAACTAAATTCTGAATAATAATGAAAGGTTTGAACTGGATTGTATTTCTCCTGAGTGTGCTGACCGTACAGGTTACGCTGGCCGATGTTCGATTACCAAAGGTGTTTGGATCGCACATGGTGCTGCAACGCCGGAAGCCGGTGCCGGTTTGGGGCTGGGCCGATGCCGGTGAGAAGGTGACGGTAACGCTTGCCAACCAAACGAAGACCGGCAAAGCTGGAAAAGACGGTCAGTGGCGCATCAGCCTCGATGCCATGGAAGCGGGTGGGCCATATCAACTAGTGGTGAAGGGAAAGAAAAATACCGTTACGTTCGACGACGTACTGACGGGCGAAGTCTGGATTTGCTCCGGCCAGTCCAATATGGAATGGCCGCTTCGGTTAGCTGCTAACGGTAAGGAGGAAATCAAGAACGCTAACTACCCACAAATCCGGCAATTGGGCGTCAGTAAGGCTATAAGTCTGACACCCGTTAGTGACATGGTGGGCGAATGGACCGTGTGCAGCCCGGCAACGGCTCCCAATTATACGGCCATCGGCTATTATTTTGCCCGGCAGCTGCAGCAGGACCTGAACGTACCCATTGGCCTTATCAATACCTCATGGGGTGGTACGCACGCTGAAACCTGGACGAGCCGGGAAGCCCTTAACCGGGACGAAGAACTGCGAAGAGTAGCCGGGAAACTGCCCCGCACGTATCAGGAAGTTGTACAGAGCGGTAAGGAGCGCATTAACAAACTCTTACAAATCCAGCAGAGTGGACTGCCTACTGCTGCCGAGACCCGGACGTGGGCCAGCCCTGACCTGAACACGAGCCAGTGGAAAACCATGAATGCGCCCGGCGACTGGGAGTGGGGCGGCCTGCCGACAGTGGACGGCGATGTATGGTTCCGGCGGGAGGTAATGCTGCCAGAATCCGGACTTTTCAAAAATATGATCCTGCACATTGGCTCCGTCGACGATGAGGATTCTACGTATGTAAATGGCCAGTTGGCAGGCAGCACGAAGGGGAAAAGTCCCCGCGCCTATGCGTTGCCCGAAGGACTATTGAAACCCGGCCGCAACGTAATTGCCGTGCGTGTTGCCGACCGGGGTGGTGTAGGTGGAATAGTGGGTCAACCCGAGCAACTGCGGGTCTCGGGTGATAACGTAGATGTACCGCTGGCAGGAAACTGGCAGTACCGGGTAGCCGGGATTCATGAGTCGTCCTATAATCCTGGTCCAAATACGTATGCGACGCAGTTGTTCAATGCGATGATAAATCCCTTGTTGCCTTATGCCATTGCGGGCGCTATCTGGTATCAGGGCGAGTCGAACGCGGGCCGGGCTTATCAGTACCGCCGAACTTTTCCGCTTATGATTCAGGACTGGCGTCAGCATTGGGGTGAGGATTTTCCGTTCCTGTTCGTACAGTTGGCCAATTACAACTCGGCTAATGGAAACAGTCGGCGGGGCAGTTCGTGGGCCGAACTTCGCGAAGCGCAGACCATGGCGCTCCAGCTACCTAACACAGGCATGGCCGTTACGTCCGACATCGGTGAGCCGGGCGACATTCACCCGAAAAATAAAAAAGATGTTGGCAACCGGTTAGCCGCCGAAGCCATGCGAGTAGTGTATCAGAAGGCAGGTACCAACGCGAACGGAGCATCATCTGCGGAATCATCCCGAGGCCCGATGCTGGAGAAAATGACGTTGGACGGAAACCGGTTAGTGTTGACCTTCCGAAATGCCGATGGGGGCTTACGGGTGAAAGATAAATATGGCTACCTCAAAGGTTTTGAAGTGGCCGGTGTCGACCAGACGTTCTATTACGCCAAAGCCGACATCCAGGGGAATACCGTTATCGTCCACAGTGATTCGGTAGCGGTACCCATTGCCGTGCGCTATGGTTGGGCCGACGATAACGGTGAGGTAAATCTGTATAACAAACAGGGCTTCCCTGCCGGGCCATTCCGCACCGATACGTGGAAAGGTATTACTGAAGCGGTTAAGTTTGGCGAGTGATTGAGTAGTGGTTTGTGGCTGGCATCGCTGGAGGAAATCAGCGCCACAAACCACTACCTTAGTGTTTCATCTCCTGTTTTCGCATCGGCATACTGTCGATAATTTTGAACAGGTCATCGGCTGAGACAGGCTTCTCAAATGTTTGTTTGATGCCGCCGTCCTTACCGATGAGCCACGCCTTGTAGTCTTCGTGAGGCACCAGTTTAAAGTCGTGCATCATGAACTGGCGGTCAGGCTCGGTCACTGTCGACGCTACCAGTACAATCACATCCAGATCCCGCTCAGCCAGTCCATCGCGCACTTCATTGAGTGATTCCTGCTGATTGATGAGGTGATTCTGGCCGGGGCTGCCGCTGCTACTATCGCGGCCGTAGAGCAACAGCACCCGCCGGTGGTCTTTTTTTTCGCTTAGTATCGCCTTCAGCGATTTACGTTGATTGGATATACTTTCCATAATGAGTGTTTGTCCGATTAACAATACGATCAAACTCATCAACCAGTGATACCGCATAAGTGTTGGGTTTTAGCTGTTATCCTATCCTAAGTCTTCCGATCGCTCCAGCATGAGAATTGATCCCTGTGGAATAATCACGTACTGCTCTCCTTCGTACAGTAGCTCAATGGCGTTACGCTGTAAATAAAGGGCTACGTCGCCTTCCTGAGCCTGAAGCGGCATATATTTCACTTTTTCCTCCGTCTCTTTCCACGGTTCATCCTCCGTTGGTACGGGAATAGGATAGCCCGGCCCTACCTTAATTACGTAGCCCGATTGAACCGGCTCTTTCTCATGTACGGTCGGTGGCAGATACAGCCCGCTGCTGGTTCGGTCGGCTGGATCTTTGGGTTTTATCAGGACGCGGTCGCCTACCACAATCAGGCGTTTGAGTTTATTGTCAGCGGTTATTCCAAGCATGGCAGGTAATGTTTTCTCCTGAGTTAAATCGATCCGCCGAAGCGGCTGAATGGTAAATAACGACTATAGAAGCAACTGGTTGTTTACTTTCTGTTTTTATCAAGGCACTGGATCATAGCCATGCCCGCCCCAGGGGTGGCACCGGCCCATGCGTTTCAGGCCCAGCCAGCCGCCCCTAATGGCTCCGTGTTTGCGAATAGCCTCAATGGTATACTGCGAACACGTGGGCGTGTAGCGGCAGGCATTGGAGATATACGGCGACAGAATAACCTGATACACACGCACGAACCCAATCAGTACGGACTTCATCATGGCGGCATAACACCAGAACGGCTGAAAACTTTCCCGCAATCCGTATCTTTGTCGGTCGCTGTTCGCTATCAAACGGCACTTGACCCCGACTCCTTATGCTGCAATACGTTATCTGGGACGTTAATCCCGAAATTTTTCACATCGGCGCTTTTTCTGTTCGCTGGTACGGGCTGCTGTTTGCGCTGGGTTTCCTGATTGGTATGCAGATCATGACCCATATTTTCAAGCAGGAAAACAAGCCCGTTTCCGACACCGATTCGCTGTTGATCTACATGGTCGTTGCCACCATTCTGGGTGCCCGTTTCGGTCATTTTTTGTTTTATGAACCGGAGGTACTGTTTAAGAATCCGCTTGAGGTTATTCTGCCCCCTTTTGCGGGTTTAGCCAGCCACGGCGCAATCATTAGTATTATGCTGGCACTATGGCTTTATTCGCGCCGGAAGGAGAGCCGGGTAACGGGACAATCATTTTTGTGGGTGGCCGACCGAATCGTTATTCTGGTGGCCCTGGCTGGTGCCTGCATTCGCTTCGGCAACCTGATGAATTCTGAGATTGTTGGCCGGCCAACGGACGTACCGTGGGCGTTTGTGTTTATGAACAACACCGAGTACGCCAAAATACCCCGCCATCCGGCTCAGTTGTACGAATCGCTGTCGTGTTTAGTCCTGTTTTTCTTTCTGATGTGGTTCTGGAATCGCCGGAAGGCACAGACACCACGCGGCACTATGCTTGGTATTTTTCTGGTCTGGGTGTTTACGCTCCGTTTCTTCTATGAATACCTTAAGGAAGATCAGGTGGCTAAAGAAGCGGGTATGTACCTGAACATCGGCCAGCAACTGAGCATTCCGGCGGTGCTGATCGGCCTTTACTTTCTTATCCGTAGCTACCGGGCACCGGTTCCAAAACCCGAAGCGGATCGGAAAACGATAAACTCTTAGGCTAACCAGCATGTAGCTTACCAGACTCCTGCGCGGCAAACTGCTTTGCATTCATGTCAAGGGCGACGACAACGTGCATTACGACAATGCCGAAGTGCTGATCAATGAACGGGGAAACACAACAAGCAGTTTTGGTAATGCCGTACCCAAACCGGACGCATAGTATTACAGAATAGCCGGTAACGTCGCAGCACCTGAAAACGCTCTGCACTAACTATCTGCTGCAATATTGCCCGTCGGTTGCCCGGTAAGGTAGAATTAATTTAAGCGCCCAGTTCTGCCTGCCTTCTCATTTGCTACCACTACTTTATGCCATGCGTTTTCTGCGCTTTTTCCTGCTGATTTGTTTGCTGACATCGGTTACCGTTCGGGGGCAGACCACCGGATTCACACACGACGATACGCTGCGCGGGTCCATTACGCCCCAACGCGCCTGGTGGGACCTGACGTTTTATCACCTTACCGTTCGGGTTCACCCCAATGACAGTACGCTGGGCGGATCGACCCTAATCCGGTATCGCGTTGTGAAACCGGGGCAGACACTACAGGTAGATTTGCAGCGGCCTATGCGGGTGCTCCGTGTGGAGCAGGATGGAGAGCCGCTGGTGGTTCGGCAGGATGGGGACGCCTATTTCGTTACGCTCAGTAAGTTGCAGCAGCCCGGTCAGACCGAAACCATAACGGTGCGGTATGCCGGAAAGCCGCGCGTGGCCAAACGGCCACCCTGGGACGGTGGTCTGGTGTGGTCGCACGACAAGGGGGGAAACTGGTTTATCGCAACAGCATGTCAGGGACTGGGGGCCAGTGCGTGGTGGCCCTGCAAAGACCATATGTATGACGAGCCCGACTCAATGGCCATCAGCGTTACCGTTCCCGAGAATCTCATGGACGTATCGAACGGGAAACTACGCCGGGTCACGACGAACGCCGACCACACCCGCACGTTTGACTGGTACGTATCAAATCCCATTAATAACTACGGCGTTAACCTCAACATCGGTCGCTACGAACACTGGTCGGAGACCTACGCCGGTGCCAAAGGCCCCCTATCGGTTGGTTACTACGCACTGCCCACCCACGGCGACTCGGCCCGAACGCAGTTTCGGCAGGTTCCGCTGATGCTCAAGGCATTTGAACACTGGTTTGGGCCGTACCCGTTTTATGAAGACGGCTATAAACTAGTCGAGGCTCCTTACCTGGGCATGGAGCATCAAAGTTCGGTTACCTACGGCAATGGCTTTCGGAACGGCTACCTTGGACGCGATCTTTCGCGAACGGGGTGGGGGCTGCTGTGGGATTTTATCATTGTCCACGAGTCGGGTCACGAGTGGTTTGCCAACAACATTACCTACAAAGACGTGGCCGATATGTGGATTCACGAGAGTTTTACCAACTACTCGGAGAGCCTGTTTACGGAATACTACTATGGGAAAAACGCGGGGGCGCAGTACGTAATCGGATGCCGTGCCAATATCCGCAATGACCTGCCCATCATTGGGACGTACAATGTCAATAAGGCTGGTTCGGGCGATATGTACTTCAAAG
>DATHAW010000468.1:0-11479 GCA_035296465.1 Spirosoma sp. | reverse complement strand
AGGTGATGGCCCCGGTGGCACAGTTGTAGAGCGGTGCCACCATCGCCAGACTTCCCGTGGGCGGGGGAGTAGGGGTGGGTGAGACGCTATTTGGGTATAATCTATCCGTAGGTACATACTGAGATTGTACTTGTCCTGGTACTATCCACAGCAATTTCACCGAAGCTGCAAACCATGCCTGATATAATTCAATTTTAACTGGATACTGTTTGCCAGCCTCCATATAGATCTGGCCGTATTGTGGCATCGCCCAGGGATGGACCTGCCAGTCATTGATGAGCAACTGGTTGTTGACCCACACCCGGCTACCATCGTCGTTGAGGGCTTTGATGGTATAGGTGCCCGTGCGGGGGGCTTCTATAAATCCTGTCCATCGGGCAGACCAGTCACGGTTATCAGCGGGCATTCCATTACCCAACGGATTTACCCACGTCAGATCCATGGGGCTGTCTACACGGGTGATTGCTGGTGTACCTGATAAGTCCTGGTTAGGATAATACGTGCCCGTGAGCCCCGTCCCCGTCCCCCGACCCAAACCATGCTGAAAAGCATAGAATCGTTCAGAAGGAACCGATACGTTACCATTTGCCGAAGAAACCACCTGAACCCGGTACGTTCCATTTGCATTGTCGGGCAGGTAGACCAATAGTGGATTTGATGTTCCCGAGCCGAGCGTCTCCAGATAAGCACCCGACTCCGTTAACAACTGAACAGAGTAAGTCTCTCCGCCCGGTTGGGTTGGGCCGCTCTTTATATAGCTAACATACAGGTGCCCGCCCCCATATTGGCGGGCCGGGGCGGGTAGTCCAGTTGTAATGGTAGCCGGAACTCCATTCAGGAGAAAAGGCTGCGCATTTTGAAAGAATGAACTAGTCAAAGACTGGTCCCACAAGGAAGCCAGTAAACCCCTTTGGCTGGGCCCAAAGTGTGTCCCATCCGTACGGTACTCATTCCCGTAACTATCCGTGTTAGGTCCTCCATAACAGGCAGCCACTGAACTAACCAACCGACGCTGAGCATCGGTTATGGCCGCGTCTCCTCCGCCATCGATCCAACTTGTTTGCGAAATCATCCAGGGTATGGTATGGCCCATGTCTGCCCTCGACTTATTAATTACCTGCTGAATGTTGGTAAAATAAGCATCTCCGGACTTCCCCTTGTCAGATTCGCCCTGAAACCACAGAATGCCCCGCAGGCCGGTGCGCCGGGCATAGTGGTTTAGTGCGATTCCCAAAGCTTTGTAAGGCTTAAGGTCCTCCTGACCAGCCCACCATTGTTGATCGGCTCCGTACAGATCTCCCTGCGCAGATCTCGCCCACTCCTCTGAACTCGTTGCCTGAATAGCCGCCCCCAGTATGAGTACAGGAACGTTTAGCCGTTGCACCAGTTTATCACCCAGCGCTCCGTAAAAATGTTTGTTGTTAGTGGGCCCAACGGAAGCTTCTCCGCTTAGATGCTGAAACTTAAAATTTAACTCATATTCCCGAAGGGCTAGATTGATGGCCGCCACACACGAAACCCTATCGTCCTGCGCATCGGGCCCTTCAGGGGTTCCCGCGGCATTCGACTGCCCGGCCACGATCAGCACCTCGCCCACCCCAACTCGATCGATGCTCCAATAGCCCGTTTGGGTTGTGTTTTCCAGCGAACGTATCTCGAGCTGATACCAGCCGGCCGACAAATTCAGCATACCCGCGTAAGTTCCTGATGAAGCTCCTGCAATCGAGGTCCAGTCCACTGACTGACCCCCATTAATGGCCGTCGCTTTAGCTTCGACGCGTGTTGTTGCCAACGGACAAGAGCCCTGCACGGGTACATTCGCCCGATTGTCGGTTCCGCGCTGGAAAACAATGCGCGAAACTGGCATTGCAGGTTGTGAAAATCCGCCAAGGGGCAACAACCCTATCAGCATCAAATAGCTCAGAAAATAAACATGTTTCATACGTCTTGTTAATAAAATTTGATTGAAAAACTTCAATGAGCAGGATTACGAACGTTGGCAAATCGAGACTTTTAGCGAAGTATAGTTACGCTGACACAAAAATGATTTAGGTAGTCTATTCGCTTTGGGCCAGCAAAATCAGTAAACAACCGTGCCACAGGAACACTCCTTATGCATTGCTAAAGTAACGTTAGCGAATATACGTATGAGAGAAGGAACTTACAATAGGATGGATAATCAGTAAGAATAAACAGAGAGTGCTGGCTGGCGGATTTGAGTTGATTTCAAGGTATGAAAGGCAGCACGTTTCCATTGGGATTTATTTAGTGTAAAGTCAAAAAGGGTTCATAATTGGTAGACAAGGCTACTACTTAGGCACACCATAAATATACAATAGAAGGTAAATGTAATGTTAATTAATACGCAATAAAGTTTTTTACGAATTGCGCAACGATACGGAAGCGACAGATTAATTTACAAATACAAAAATTATGTCAATACGTATAGTGTATATCGCTGCTTATTGAGAAGATAATCCCATAATTAAAGCCTTAAACACACTAGGTATGATTAGCTAAAGTGTAGTTAAAAACTTCATTGTATCTACCCCATCGGCATAGTCAGCCAAACCAGGTAGCTGGGTTTGGCCAAAAGGAACGCTGCCTGCCAGCCAGCCCTGAGCCGACGCTACAACCTGAATCGTATTGGCGCGGGCACTGAGCCACTTCTCGGCGTCGGACTGCATTCGATACGTTTGATAGTACAGCACCGAAATTGGTGACACTAACCCGTCGTTCTCGGTCACCAGCAGGTACCCGTTATCGAGGTGAGGAACCGCATTGATGAGGTAAATCGACTTGTTATAATCATAATTGTTTTGATACTTATGATTATTGAGGTATACAGATACCTGTGGCTCCAGTGTACGTAACAGGGGTGTGAAATCATACCCCTCGGGTACCAGAATTGTCGATACGTTCCGACAACCCAGTCCGTAGTAATCAGAGATATCATGGCTAAGCTTCAAAAACTCCTCTTCTCCCTCATCGCCCATCAGCAAACCTACTGACGAGCGGTTTTTGCGGATGAGATGGGGTTTTCGGCCAAAGTAATACTCAAAATAACGGGCCGTGTTGTTGCTGCCGGTAGCAATGAACGCATCGGCTGCATTGAGCCTGTCTGCCTCTTCAATCCATTCGCCAAAGGCCGGGTTAATGTCTATTAATTTTTGTATTAAATAATGGATTAATACAAAATCCTGGGAGCTTAATTTAGCCAGCAGCCGATGACCGCTGAGGAGTACACAAAGTAAATCGTGAAAACCAACGGCCGGAATATTGCCCGCCATCACCACACCAACGGTGCGGGCAGCAGGCCCAGGATCAGTCGTGTAGGGCCGTAGCCAGGCCGTAAGTTTATCGGCGGTAAGGAATTCATCCGCAATAGCCCGCAGGGCATTCAGGGAGTTTTCAGGGGTAAACCAATTATTACGGTAATTGGCCTGCCGAACCACATCGGCTAATTCGGACTGGGCGTCGGCTGAACGAAGAAAGTCACCTAAGGCAACGAACGTTTGCAGTCGTTCTGATTGCAGCATGAATGTCATTAACGGTAGTAATGACCCATCAACGGTTGTGATTAAATATTAGTTTGGTGCCAACCTTTAAATAGTTATATTTGTTGTTCAATTTATTAGGACCTGAATTTACGCCATATAAATCTGTACTGCTCATGGCAATCATGATCACCGATGAGTGCATCAACTGTGGTGCCTGCGAACCCGAATGCCCCAACACAGCCATATATGAAGGTGGCGTTGAATGGACGTGGAGTGGGGGAACCGAATTAACTGACGTCGATTTTGGCGATGGTACCGTGGTAAGCGGAAAAGCTCCGCAGGCTCCCGTCTCCAATGAGTTTTACTATATTGTCAGCGATAAATGCACGGAGTGCATGGGTTTTCACGAAGAGCCGCAGTGCGCAGCCGTTTGTCCGGTCGACTGCTGCGTTCCAGATCCCGAACATGTTGAAGACGAGGATACCCTGCTGGCCAAGAAAGCCTGGCTTCATGCCGAAGCTTAACCTTTAAACGTAATTTCATCAAAAAGCCCGACTGCCACCCAGTCGGGCTTTTTGCATTTAACAGAGAAACGACTCGATCTTCTATTAAATGCACATAAAATATTATTTGGTATAATATGATAAAAGCCAAATATATTGTATGAAGTAGGCAAATAGAAGTTTTTATGTATTTTGCTTATATAATTTAGAATATTTAGGTAATAATAAGACAATTTTTAAAATAGTACTCAATTTTTATAGCAATTAGCTTGTAAAGGACTATTTATCTATTAAAATTTGTGGAAAACAAACCCCGTGTATTTAAGCTAACTACAAAATTAATACTATGAAAAAATTTGTTTTACTTATTAGCTCACTATTGGTCACGTATAGCATTCAGGCGCAGGACACCCTGGCGGTAGTCCCCGTAGTGACGCCCGGTAAATTCACCTTCTCCGGGTATATGGATACGTACTACTTTGCCAATTTTAATAACCCCCGGGACCGGATGAACACAGGCGTAAACGGGGCTGCCCGCGCTTTCGACCAGCGGGCCGGCCAGTTTCAACTCGGTCTGGTGCAGGCAAAAGCCATGTATGTCTCGGATAAGGTTGATGCGGTGATGGACCTGGCATTTGGCAACAATGCTGATCTGGGCAACTACGGAAACACCGTTTCGTTAAACTCCGGTGCGGCTACGTCCACGGCGCTGGTTATTAAGCAGGCGTATATCACGATGAAGGCCTCGCCTAAACTGTCGTTCACGGCCGGTCAGTTCGGTACGCACATTGGCTACGAGGTAATTGATGCGCCAGCCAATTATAATTATTCTCTTTCCAATCTGTTTAACAATGGGCCATTCTTCCACCTCGGCCTTAAAGCCCAGTATGCCATCAGCGACAGGGCGTCGCTGATGGTTGGTTTGGTGAATAACATCGACCGGAACTTCGACAATAACCGGGCGAAGGGATTCATTGCCCAGTTGTTTTTCGCGCCTGTCAGTGGCTGGAACGTGTACCTGAACACAGCCATCTCCAACGAAGCAAACGTTCAGACGATTAACGGAAAAACAGGCAAAGATTCAACCGGAACCTACTCAATTTTCGATTTGACAACTACGTACCAGATCTCGCCCCGGTTCTTTATGGGTGTAAACGCGGCCATTGGTTCGCAGACGGGGGGCTACCAGCAGCTCAATCCTTATTTCACCGGTACGGATGTTGGTAGGGGGACGAGTTGGGGCGGGGTCGCCTTATACAGCAACTATGCCTTTTCGGACCGATTCTCCCTAGGTGCCCGCTACGAGGTATTCGACAATTCGAGTGGAGCCCGGGCCCTGACAGCTGCTGACGGAAGTGGCGTAAGCGTTACGTCGCTCACCATTACGGGTAACATTACCGTTGCCGATGGTCATGTGCTGCTCAAGCCAGAATTGCGCACCGACTCCTATAGCAAAGATAAGTTTATCGATGGTGCCGGTGCGCTTCAGAAAAGCCAGACCACCCTCGGTATGGCCGCCATCTTTAAGTTTTAGGTTATAATCACCCGATTTCTCCCCTGTCTACTTTTATCAGTACAACAAAAACCCCTCAATTACCATGCAAAAACCAAACTACATTCCTCTTGCTATTCTACTGGTTATCAGTGTGGTAGCTGTACTCATGCCGGCCGTGCCGACTCATATTGTAACGGAGGGCATTAATGCCGGCGATACGGCCTGGATGCTGGTTGCTGCGGCACTTGTCCTGTTGATGACGCCCGGTCTAGCCTATTTCTACGGTGGAATGGTGAATAACAAGAATGTGATTTCGACCATGTTGCAAAGCTTCGTGGCTATGGGCGTTATCAGTATCCTGTGGGTAACGGTAGGCTACAGCCTAGCCTTCGGTTCGTCCATTGGCGGCTTCATTGGCAATCCGATGGATCACTTCATGTTCAAGGGTGTGCTGGACGGCAAGCCCTGGTCGCTGGCCCCCACAATTCCGCTGGTGGTGTTTGCGTTCTTCCAGTTGAAGTTTGCCGTGATCACGCCCGCCCTCGTAACGGGGTCGATGGCCGAGCGGATCAACTTTCGGTCTTACGTCCTGTTCATGATCCTGTTCAGCCTGGTGGTCTATGCACCACTAGCACACATGACGTGGCATCCCGACGGCTGGCTGTTTAAGCGCGGTGTGCTCGACTTTGCCGGTGGCACGGTTGTTCATATGTCGGCGGGCTGGGCTGCGCTGGCGGGTGCACTCTATCTGAAACGGCGGAAGTCTCACCTCGAAGCCAGCTATTTCCCACCTGCCAACGTTCCCTTTGTACTCCTGGGTACGGGCCTGCTGTGGTTCGGCTGGTTTGGTTTCAACGCCGGTTCGGCGGTGGCTGCTTCGCCCCTGGCTGCTTCGGCCTTCGCCACCACCAACACGGCCGCTGCGGCTGCGGGTCTGGCCTGGGTGCTGTTCGACTCTGCTAAGGGCAAGAAAGTGTCTGCGCTTGGATTTTGCATCGGAGCCGTTGTTGGCCTGGTTGCCATTACACCGGCCGCCGGCTTCGTAACCGTACCTACGGCTATTTTCATCGGCACGATAGCCGCTATCATCTCAAACTACGTAGCCCACCTGCGCTCCAAATCGACGCTGGACGATACCCTGGATGTGTTTCCCTGCCACGGCGTTGGCGGTATGGTCGGCATGATCATGACGGGCATTTTTGCAAGCAAAGGGGTTAACTCAGCCGTCACGGTCGAAGGACTGGCGTTCGGCGAAACAGGCCTGTTTGTCGAGCATATAATTGCCCTGGTGGTCGTATCGGCTTTCGCGTTCGGTATGTCGCTGTTGCTGCTGAAAATAACGGATCTGATTTTACCGCTGCGCGTATCGGAAGAAGATGAGAAGACGGGTCTGGACGTTAGCCAGCATGACGAATTCCTGATCGAAGCGTAAAAGTAAAAGCTTGACTAATTCGGGTGAATGACTGGATGACACCATAGAATCCCCTTGTCATGAACCATCATGACGAACTCGAACCCAAAAAACTATACGTAACAGAGCCGCAGGCATCCTGTCTGGCCTACCGTCCGACAGCTTTACTGTGGTTTTGTTGTACTCATGGAGCCGTCCCCGACTGGGGGCGGTTTCCTGATATATAGGCGGTAGGAGGATGTACTCATAATCAGTCTGACACGGATTACCGGACGGTAAGGTGCGGAGGCAGGTCGTGCGTTTTACCGTTCTGGCCTTTCTCTGGGGCTGCCCCATTGGGCTGCTCAGACTGTCGGCTCCCAAGGGGGCGGCTAGCCTGCCGGTCTATCATGTCCCGTCGTAACTGCCGGTGTTCCTCATCATTCAGCAGGGTGCGGGTTGCCTCGCCCTGGCCGTAGCCATCGTTAAAATTGCTGATGCGGCTGTCGGTCTGAGCCAGTTTCAGTTCGGCCAGCAACAAGGTTAACTCGTCCATACTTGTTTGACGCTGTCCACGCAGTTCATCCAGGACAGGCAACAGATCGAGGTCGTGCTGAAGCACATTCTGGCGGGTTCGCTGCTCGGCCAACTGAGCTTCCAGCGGGGCCATCTCCTTTTCAAGGCGCTTCAGCCGCCGGCTGAGTTTCCAGAGTTTTGGATCGGCCTGCAGCCATCGGAACCAGAATGCCGACAGCACCGGCAGCGCAATACCCAGACAAACAGCCCCCGCCAGTGCGAATAGAATGCCGCTCAACACAAACGAAAGCAACGCCCAAGGGCTGTTTACTAACGCCAGATTTAACTCACTCGACTCATTCAACTGCTTCTCAATTTTGCCCAGCGTAATGGCATCGAGGGTTGATGTTGTCCCGGATGGGTTGGTGTTGAGCTGCAACTGGCGCACGGATTTATTGATGGCGGCTTTCAGCTGATCGGTTCGGTAGGCTTCGTAGCGAAACCAGCCCAGCACAGCCAGCGTCAATACTGAAAACAACGCCAGCACGATTTTAAAGCGCTCGTATTTAGTGTGGTTCTGCGCGGGATTCTCCAGATAAGGCTTCTCGATTAACCGGTCGTAGGCCGGTTTCAGCAGGATAGACACCATTGCCAGACCGACTGCAAAAGCCCATGCCTCGTTGTTATCCCGAATGTTGAGGGCATACGCCACAATTTCGTGGGAGATAATCAGGTCGCCCGCTAAGAACGAAATGCCCGCAACCAGGAACAGCAGCCCCGCCAGCAGCGAATAGTCCGGCGACGCATTGGCCCGGCGCAGGCGCAGGGCGTCGCGGTCAGCCTCTACCGCCAGCCGCTTGGCTTCGCACTGCTTCACCTGCCTGTCCAGCCGTTCGACCTGCAGCGTATGCGTTTGCAGATCGTTGAAAGCCCTTCGGTTGGCTTCCGTAGTCTCGATTATCGTTTGTTCCGTTCGGGTTAGTTCAGCTCGTTTTTCTACGATCCGGTCCGTTAGCCAGTCCGTATTGACCCGACTCGATAAATAACCTTCGTATGTTTCCCGGTCGACGCCCTCTACACCACTCGTGAAGCCGTGGTGAAAATCGGGATTGCTGGTTGGTTCCATAAATAAGTAATGACTAATGAATCAGGAATTATGTTGGGCTTGACGGTGCCCGGTAGCGTGCCCTGGTATTGTTCAGGTCGCTGTACCCGTAGTTCAATGACAGCCTGTTCGCGCTGTTGTGCGCCTTTTTTCTCAACCGGTCTATTCTGTCACTGGTCAAGGATAGGTTGACGGTTTGCCTGTAGGGTAGGAGTCTGATTCCACCCTTGTTCAACAGGCTTTTTCATCAAAGAACGGCCATTGGCCCGACAAATTGAACAAACCGGCCAGAAACACGCTGGGGACTTTTCTGGGGAGTATGAACAGTACGGTCTGATCGCTGCGTCAGACGAGTCCAAAAATTGGGGTTGGGCAGAAGGTGCAATAACATCGCTGCGTAAAAGAGAAACGGCACATCGGTTGGTACAAGCACGAAAGCGCCTGGGTATAAGCACAAGTATTAAGCGTAGCGCTGTAAGAATACGCGCTGTAGCGCGGCCCACAGGCGTTTTTTTAGATTTTGATCGGCCTCGATGGTCGGCAGGGAGTCGGCCATCAGAAAGGTAATACCCTCGAAACGTACCGGAGCGTAGCGGTCCATCATAATGTCGAGGTTGATCCGCTCGAAGGGAACACCAAACGTAATGAAGTGGTTGATGTATTTGCCTTTTACCAACTCGCCGAAATCCATATTCTGCACACCACGCAGGTTCAGGAGATCCACACCGTTCACATTCAGGTTGACCGCTTTCAGGATTTTTTCTAAAAAAAGCAGGTTACTGGGGTCCAGTTCTTCATCAGCCAGCAACAAAACTTTATGGTTTAGTTCCGGCAGCCGGGAAGGCTGCTGAAGGGGAGGCAGAATAGATGGGGTGGTGGGCCGGGGAGCGGGCTGGGGCAGGGGTTCCGGAGTAGCCAACAGCGCGGGTATCGGTATGGCTGTTTCGGTTTCAATCGGTGCCACAGCCGCCGTATCGACCGGTATAACCAGTTCAGCAGTTGTTGACAGGCGGTCTAGTTGGGTCAGAAAATCGTCGTCATTCCGAGCAGTAGCCTCCAATGGCTCAACCTCTCTGTGCACCTGTTCCTCGTTTGTTTCTGTGTCGGTCACCCGTCCAATTACCTCCCATGGGTCATTGTCTAACCTGAAAAGCTGCCCCGACTGGTAAAACGTCTGGTAAAAGTTGGTTGCTGACATACATAAACTGGCTTGTCTAATCCTGTAACAAAAAGCGAATGGGTGAGAAGAGTCGGGATTAGTTGCCAGGTTTTTGCCATTTCACCGCCTTCAGTGGCTCCCGTCGACCATCGAACACACCGCTGGTCGGACCGTAGTGTTTTGTCAGGTAGCCCAGTATGGCTGGCTCCGATTCGCCCAGATCCCATAACTTCTGGGTTCGCTGCATCCACCGAATGCGCTCAACCCACTTCTCGCGCGAAAAGCGGCTTTGCAAAATCAGCTTGCTGGAATGGCAGGCCGTGCATTGACTTTTCACCAGCGTCAGTTGATCGTCGATTTCCAGGCCGGTTTCGGGGTCCGTTTTCAGGGAGTCTGAAACGATTGCTGCTGTCCCAGATGGCCGGGTCCATAGGATTGTCCGGTCCTCAACAGGAGATGAAACGGGACCGACAGCGGCCGACACGAACAGGACGAGGGCCGCAATACCCGCCATAAATGGTGTTTTTTCGTCCATGTTATCGTTGTCTGGAAAGGTTCAGCTAATTTTCACCGCAATCCGGTGGCACGAATTATTACAATACCCCTCCGGATTCCACTGCGGCATAACCATGGGCTGCGACACGCCCGCGTCGTCAGTAGCCTTAGCCCATACTTCGTAGTAGCCCAGACGGGGGAATGGTATGGCGGCCGACCAGTGTTGCCAGGCCAGCCTGTTTTTGGGCGGCTTTAAGTCTGCTTTTTGCCAGGTTGCCCCAAAGTCGATGGATACCGACAGGTCGCGCACGGCCCGGTCGCCAGCCCAGGCATGACCACGCAGGGCCAGCGGTTGACCAACCGGTAGGAGGGCACCCGTTTTGGGAAACGTAATGACCGACTTCACCGGCATAGATTCGATGATGCGGAACTGGTCTTCGGAGGGGTCAACTCCCGGTTCTACGGGGTTGATCGGTAGTTTATAACTCTTCCCCGTCATTTTGGCGCCATCATGAATTTTATTGCGTACCGCCAGGGTATGCAGCCACTTTCCCGATACCGATGCGGGCCAGCCACCAACCACCAGCCGCAGTGGCGCACCATGAACAAGCGGAATCGGCTGTCCGTTCATGGCCCATGCCACCAGCGTTTCATCTTCCAGGGCTTTGCGCATCGGTACGCCCCTTGAAATTACCGGCTTCGTCGGGTCCTGACTCAGGTGGAGGTCTTTGCCATGATACCCGATGTAAACAGCATCGCTGGTCAGGCCCACATCGGCCAGAATATCCTTTAACCGGACGCCGGTCCATTCGGCGCAGCCAACGCCCCCCTCAGTCCACTGGTTACCCGCCGTTTTGGGAACGTAACCCGAGCGGCCATTGCCCGCGCACTCGAGCGTTAGCTGATACGTGTAGGGTCTGAATTTCTTTTTGAGGTCGGCGAGGGTGTAGGTCTTTGCTTTTTTTACCGACTCACCGTTAACGGTCAACGTCCATGTGTCGACCGATACCGTCGGTGGCATAAGGCCATTGTTGCGGATAAACAGTTTGTCGGCGGGCGTAATGGCGTCGTCCAGCAAATGCGCGGGTGTTTCAACGTTCCACGGCTTATCGTTCAGCACCACCAGGCCTTTGTTCTTACTGGCCATAGGATCAACGTCGACCGCGACGGGCAGGTAGTTCCGGGGTAGCTTATGGGCAAAAACAATGTCGTCCCCCAGCAATACGGTGAGGGTAGCCAGGGAGCTTTTTTTCAGGAAGCCCCGGCGGTCGAAAAAAGTATCGGGTCGAGTAAGCAAGGCTATATGGGGAGCGAGA
>DATHAW010000467.1:0-11744 GCA_035296465.1 Spirosoma sp. | reverse complement strand
ATCAGTCCGTGCCGGTTTTTAAATCGTGTTAACAGATACGACATCAGCGTTTCCACCTGTTCAGGCCGTATATGGGGGGATGGTATGAACCGGACGTAGGCCTGAGCCCGATCGGCCATTTTTTGCTCATCGGGCTCATAGTGCCCTTCGCAACTCGAAAACGTGCTGACCAGTCCAGTGGCATTCAGAGCATCAACCAGCGGCCGGATGCGGGGTTCGATGTCATCCATGGGCGGATTGTTCAGGATTGAACCGATGGATTCACGCGTATTCTGTACCACAGCCTGCCCAGATAGCCCGTTGCCACAGATGCCAACAGCGCCGACATGCCGAACGAGGCTGTTAAACCCGCCTGACCCACCAAATGGTTAAGCAACCAGCCCGACCCCAGTGCGCCAAGCCCAATGCCCGCTTCCAGCGCGATGTACATGGTGGCCATGGCCCGGCCACGGGTGGCTTCGTCGGCCAGGTCGGCCGTCCAGGCCTGGATGGTGGGGGCGTTCATCCCGCTGGAGAACCCGTAAAGCAGAGCAGCGGCCCAGTACACCACCGGCGTATGGGTTACCATAAGCAGGACCATCGATACGGCTAGCATGGCCGCTGAGACGGTCAACACGGGCACTCGCCCGTACCGATCCGACGACCGGCTGAAAATCAGCCGTACTGCCAGCGATGCCAGCGTATAGACCGTAAAAAACAAGCCTTTATTGGTGACTCCAACCGATGTACTCAGGCTTGATATAAGGGTGAGCACGGCCCCATAGCTGAACGATTGCAGCAGAAGCACCATAAACGGGGGCAGCGCCTGCTTATCAAAAAACTCGTCCTTCTTCAGCCTGAGCAGAGCAAGGCGAAACGGCTGGGGGTTACCCAGCGTTTCGGGCAGACGGAGCAGAATTCCAATGGATAACAAGGCAAAAACCGACGACGTCCAGAACATGACGTCCATGGAATAATCGTGGGCCAGCCAGCTGCCAATGGCCGGACCCAGCGACATGCCCAGGGCCGTGAACAACCCCAGCGTGCCCATGGCTTCGCCCCGGCGGCTGGCCGGCACTACGTCGGCTACGTAGGCTGCGGTGGCCGTGGGTTTGGTGCCGGTGGAAAAACCGTGGACGAGCCGCAGCACCAGAAAGCCCCAGACGGTAAGCAGATACGGATACAGAAAACCGCAGACAAAGCACACAATCGACCCAAAGGCCATTACCGGTACCCGTCCGACCGTATCGGTGATTTTGCCGCTGAAAGGCCGCGAGAGACCCGCCGTGAGCGTGAAAAGGGCAATAATTAACCCTACGTACTCGCGGCCACCCAGGTTGGTCAGGTAGTCGGGCAGTTCGGGAATCATCATGGAAAAACTGGCCGAAAACAGGAAGTTACTCGTACTCAGCAGCCAGAACGAGAGCGTGTACAGCGCAGGGGAGCCGGCTCGCTGACGGGCGAAAAAAGGGCGAACGACCAAAATAACGTTGAGTTTGTTTGCCCAAATTTACGACGTATTCAGCGAAAAACGGGCCAACCTTATCATGGGACGGCTTTTGGCGTAAATTTGCAGCCCAATGATTTGTGTGTGAGGAAATGGGGACAGAACGGTACCGCAGCCAGGTTCAGCCCGTTATCATCTTTTCATTATGCACGATCTATTTCCGGCTCACCTTATCCAAGAGTTATGTCACGCAATATTAAAATTGGCCTGTTTCTCACTGTATCTATTCTGCTAACGACGTTTACATTTTACTTCTGGCAAATTTTCAGAAGTCCGAACCTTTTAACGCAGGAAAATGACAAACCCTTTGCCCTGCTCATCCGGCGTGGTGCTACGTTTGAGTCCGTGATTGACACGCTTAAAACCCACGATGTCCTGAACGACGAGATGTCGTTCCGGTTTCTGGCCAAGCTGATGAAGTATCCCGACCACGTAAAAGAAGGCCGATATGAGCTGAAGCCGCGCATGGGCAACCGCGAAGCCCTGGTCAAACTCCGCAACGGCAGCCAGGACCCCATGACCGTTACGTTCAACAGCATGCGGCAGAAAAGCGACCTGATTCAGCGGCTGGGCAGCAAGTTTGCGTTTGGACCGGGGGCGCTCGACACGCTGCTCAACGACCCGGCCGTTTGCCAGAAATACGGTTTCGACACCACCACCATCGTGTGCCTGTTTCTGCCCAACACCTACGAATTCTTCTGGACTATTAAACCCGACGCGCTGCTGGATCGAATGGGAACCGAATACAAAAAATTCTGGACACCCGAACGCCAGGCGAAAGCGAAAGCGCTTGGGCTTACTCAAACCCAGACACAGGTGCTGGCGTCCATCGTGGCGGGCGAAACCAATAAGCGCGACGAACAGCCCCGGGTGGCGGGCGTATACCTGAACCGGCTGAAGCAGGGTATCAAGCTCCAAGCCGACCCAACGGTGATTTTCGCCCTGCGCGATTTCGGTATCCGACGCCTGCTCAATAAGCAACTGGCCGTCGATTCGCCTTACAACACCTACCGGTACACGGGCCTGCCACCGGGGCCCATCAACCTCCCCGCCCCCACAACCATCGACGCCGTGCTGAATGCCGAGAAACACGACTACCTGTTTTTTGTCGTCGATGCCCGTTTCAACGGCTACCACACCTTCTCAAAAACCATGTCTGAACACATGGCTAACGCCCGCCTGTATCAGCAGGCGCTCAACCGAATGAAAATTATGAAATAACCAGGCGCTAAGGGTTTCCCATGCTAATTCACGACGTTACGGACATACGGGTTCGCTACTACGACACCGACCAGATGGGTTTTGTTTATTACGGCAACTACGCCCGCTTTTACGAAATAGGACGGGTCGAGGTGATGCGCTATCTGGGCATGAACTACAAAGAACTGGAAGAACGGGGCATATCGATGCCCGTCTACGACCTCAGTTCCCGATTCATCCGGCCGGCCCGGTACGACGATCTGCTGACCATTCGGGTGACGGTGCCGCAGTTACCCAAAACCCGCTTCCTGTTTACCTACGAAATTTTCAATCAGGATGGTTTGTTGCTCAATACTGGCCAGACGACGCTCGTATTTGTCAGGACCGATACGGGGCGCCCCTGCACCGCACCTAATGATTTAGTGGAAGCCACCAAACCTTTCTTTCGCGAGTAGGTTAGACGTCAGTTAGCCAGTTGGTTAGAGCGTTCAGGATTTTGGCTGATTATCTCAACGAATGGCTACTTCACAAACTGACATAAACCGCTATGTTCGACAAAATAATGAGTCTCAACGCGTTGCAGGGTGCGCGTATCTGGCTGCGTGATCATTACGCCTTTAATTCAAAATCGACGTGGTATGACTTTCTCAAGAAGACGATCACCAAATTAGGCGAAAACGATACCAGCGAGCGGGCCGCTTCGGTGTCGTATAGCCTGATTCTGGCCGTTTTTCCCACGGTTATCTTTCTTTTTACCCTCATCCCTTACATTACCTTCATACCGAACTTGCAAGATCAGATCATGGGTTTTTTTCGGCGTGCGCTGCCCGGCGATACGTTCAGTTCGGTCGATACGACCATCCGCGACATCATAAGCCAACCGCGCGGAGGGGTACTGTCGCTGGGATTTTTGCTGGCGCTTTATTCGGCTACGAGTGGGTTGGTTGCCCTGATGAATGCCTTTAATTCATCGCACCGATCCGAAGACAAACGGGGCTTCTTCAAAATCCGGGGCATCGCTATCGGTCTGACACTTACGCTGGCTATTGCCCTAATATTAGCCGTCGTCGGCCTGATCGTGGGGGGTGTGGTAAGTGACTTCCTGTTGCGGTTTGGCATCCTGAACAACGTCATATTTGTGTACCTGCTGGCTATTGCCCGCTACCTGATTGTATTTGGCGTATTTGTAGCCGCCGTTTCCATTATTTACCGGTACGGACCGGATGTGAATATGAAGTGGTCCTTTGTAACGCCGGGTTCGGTTATTGCTTCTGTCCTGATTGTCCTGACATCCCTGGCCTTTTCTTTTTACGTTTCCAACTTCGGTTCCTACAATAAGGTCTACGGGTCTATTGGTACACTCATTGCCCTGATGATCTGGATTAACCTGATTGCCCTGTTACTCATTATGGGTTTCGAAATGAACGTAGCCTTATTTAACCTGGAAGGCGATAAAAATCCTAATGTAGAGGAAAAAACAGCCGATGCTTCTGTCAGTAAGTGAAAAGTCACTTGCCCGGTTTAGTCCATTGGGGAGTACTTACCATTCAGCTTTTCCATGCTGTGAGGCTGACCTGTAGTCATGATTGAGGAAACGGGTCTGTTACGCCTGCGGCAAAGACAATTGGTTACTTTTGTTACCGTTAACACAAAAAGTGCCGTATAATAACCCTGTCAGGCTTTATTTTTAGGGTGTTGACCTCACCGATCTGCCAACTACAAAGATGCAGTTAGGTGCTGCGCTAAACCATTCATGAATTCGATAACAGGTCAGCCCAATCAGTTGCCAATGAGTGTATACCTCAACCAGATAAAACCCTGGGTGACGGTTATCTGCGTCTGCTACAATCATGAAGATTATGTGGAAGAAGCGCTCCGCTCGGTTGTTGAGCAGACCCATCCAAACGTTGAGTTGATTGTCATCGACAACGGCAGTACGGATGGTTCGGCCAGTCGCATTGCCCGGTTTGTGCAACGTCACCCAGCCATACGGTTCCTCAAAAACTCCGTTAATGTAGGGCTGAACCGGGCCTTCAATCAGGGCCTGGCCTTGGCTGGTGGACGCTACGTTGTCGATTTGTCGGCCGATGATGTGCTGCTGCCCAACCGCCTGGCCCAGCAGGCCGACCTGTTTGAAAAGCTGGCTGGCCCCTATGCCGTCGTGTTTTCCAACGCAGCTTACATCGATGAGCAGGGGGGACAGACGGCCGTTCACTACCCCGTCGACAGCAAGGGACAAGCGCTTGCCAGCGTGCCTTCGGGCGATGTGTTCCGCAACGTGCTGGAATCGTATTTCATCTGCACACCAACCATGATGATGCGCCGGGACGTGCTGAACGAACTGGGTGGCTACGATGAAGCGCTGAGTTATGAAGATTTTGATTTCTGGGTACGCTCGTCGCGCCTGTATTACTACGCGTACCAGGACGAGGTTCTAACGCTTAAACGGCAGTTGCCCACTTCGCTTTCGGCCCAAATAACCTTTCGAGATAATCTCCTGCTGTCCTCTACGCTCACCGTTTGCCACAAAGCTTTCGCCTGCTGCCAGACACCCGACGAATTCCGGGCATTGGCCGGGCGTATTCGTCGATTCATCCGTAAAGCCTTTTACGCTGAGCAGTTTGAACTGGCCCTTCAGTTCGGGCAGTTGCTCACCAGGATCGAGCGGGCGGGGGTTCTGGCGACCCTGATCCTGAAACTAAGCCGCCTGCAGCCACCGGTTAACCGGCTCTACCGGCAGTACCTCAAATACAGGCGTCCCAATAGGCCACATCACCCACAGGTTACATTCGTTTAAGCCTCTATGGGCTGAAATCAGGACTATGACAAAGTTCTGATTTCAGCCCATAATTATTTTTATATGCCAGCAGAATTCCTTAAACTTTACCCCGAAAACCCTGACCCGCGCCGGATCGAACACATCGTGCGGGCGCTACGTAACGGGGCAGTTATCATTTACCCAACCGACACCATCTATGGGATGGGCTGCGATATTCACAACGCCAGGGCCGTGGAGCGGGTGGCCCGCATCAAGGGTGTCAAGCCGGAAAAAAATAACTTTTCGTTTATCTGTTACGACCTGAGCCACATTGCCGATTATGCCAGGGTGAGCAACCAGGCTTTCAAGCTCATGAAGCGGGTGTTGCCGGGGCCGTTTACATTCCTGCTGGAAGCCACTGGCAACGTACCCAAACTGCTTAACACCAACAAGAAGATGGTGGGTATCCGCGTACCCGACCACGACATTCCCCGGCAGATTGTGCGCGAACTGGGCAACCCCATCATCACAACCTCCATCCGCGACGAAGATGAGGTAGTTGAATACTCGACCGACCCGGAGTTGATCTTTGAAAAATTTCAGCACCAGGTCAACATTGTGATTGACGGCGGCTACGGTGGCAACGTGGCCTCGACCATTGTCGATGCGACCAACGATGATTTTTCCGTCGTTCGGCAGGGACTGGGCGAACTATCGCTTTAACCGATTAACATAGTATGTCGGACATGTCGGAGTTTACGCTTATTTTTGTGCATCGTCCTTTAACTTATTCTTCGAAGTATGCGTTTTTCGTTAGCCACCTTAACCCTACTGGCTCTTAGTCAACTCACCGGCTGTTCAAGTACCGAATCTAAACAGGAAGGATCCCAGAAAACAGGCAACATCACGACTGAAGCCTCGGCCGAGTCTGCCCCTGAAACTAACTCCTCTGAAACGGCAAACCGGCCGCTGTCGTCGACCCGTTCCGTATCCACCGGGGACTCTACCCTCGACTCACTGACCTACGCACCTACCGGTGCCATTCTGCCCAAATACCGGATTTTCGCTTACTATGGTAACCCACACTCCAAGCGGATGGGTATCTTGGGCAAGTATGAAAAAACTGAAATGCTGCAGCGGCTGGACCGGGAGATTAAAAACTGGCAGGCAGCCGACCCCACCACGCCCATTCAGCCCGCCCTGCATTTAGTTGCTACATCGGCGCAGGGGTTGCCCGGCAAAGATGGTGGCTACCGGATGCGGATGTCAGACAAAACCATTAAGAAGGTCCTGAAATGGGGTAACGAGCACAAAGCCATTGTTTTCCTCGACATCCAGCGCGGCCATGCGCCCCTCGGACCCGAGATGAAATACATGGAAAAATACCTGAAACTGCCGTTTGTTCACCTCGGCATCGACCCGGAGTTCTCAATGGTTACCGGTGCCCGGCCCGGCACTAAAATCGGCTCCTACGATGCCGCCGACATTAATCAGGCCGTGCAATTCCTGAGCCGGGTTGTGCGGGAGAATAATCTGCCGCCCAAGGTGCTGGTCGTTCACCGCTTTACGCAGGGCATGGTCAAAAACTACAAAAACATTAAGCTGGACCCGAATGTCCAGATCGTGATGGACATGGATGGCTGGGGCCCTCCGGTCCTAAAAAAAGATTCCTATCGCGATTATATTCAGAAAGAACCGGTTCAATTTACGGGTTTCAAGCTGTTCTACGATAATGACTTCCGGAAGCCCGGCTCCCGCATCATGACACCCGCCGAGGTGCTGGCCCTGGACCCAAAGCCCATGTACATTCAGTATCAATAAATTTTCAGTTTTGACCTCAAACCAAAAGGACACCCATCGGGTGTCCTTTTGGTTTGAGGTCATCCTGGAATGGTTTGACAGCAGCACTTTTGACAAGGAAAACAGCCGCAAAACCAGAGTAAAAGGCAGACTGGACTCATTCGTTGAAAATACAAGGAAGATTCATAAGCCATACCTGAATGGTACGATACATGCCCGTTGGATACCCTACATCAATTAAATGACTGATTTTCATATAGTTATAAGCGTATTTCGTATTGATATTATTTATCACTAAGTTGCTTATCTTTAAGTTGATTTTCTCATACTGAGGCTCCTTCTCCGCCCCCTGCATTTTTAGCTGTCGGTCGAGTTTCTTCATTAACTACGATTATAAATGGTCGGGCGTGATGATCAGATCTCTGGTAAGAACCAGCAGCCTTTCAGCATCTTTTATGAGACGTATGCGCCTAAGCTATGGGGCATTATTCTGCTGGCCAAGCTACCTGCTTCGCAGTCAGAAAACATTCTGATTAACACCCTCAAAAAGGCATGGCAAAAGCTTGGCCAACAGGTTCATCCTGTCGAACCGACTTTCGCTACGCTGCTCACCTTAGCGTATAGCGAGGGATTACCAGGGGAGTTTATACACACCATTCGTCAAACACCACGTCCACCAACGCCAATGAATGCTAATCCCCTCTACCTGGACAGATCCGTACCGGTATTGATTGCGGGATGTACTGAAGCTGATCAAGCGTTGCTTACCCAGAGTTTAGAAGCCGGTAAACTCCAGGTCAAAGCGACCTTTACAGCAAAAACGGATCAGGTGTTACCGCATTTGCAGGCTAGCTCAGCCGACAGCCACAATTTTCCCCGGTTGCTGCTGATGACTGTGGAGGAACGAGATGGCCAGACCGATTGGCAACTTTTACAACAGATCAAGGCAAGCTATCGGCAGTTGCCCATTGTGATGATTTGTACGGATCAACAGGGGGACACGGCCTTACAAGCCTACGACCTGGGTGTCAATTCGGTTTTGATCAAACCCTTCGATCTGGCGGAGTGGAAAAAGACACTGGCCTCACTGGCCGAGTACTGGCTTACGGTTGTTACCTTACCCACTCAGCAAAGAAACTAAAGCGGAACAACGCTCGTCAAATAAATCCGGTTGTCTAAACATAACGAGAGAGCGCATTCGATAAGCAGGTCTTTAACATTCAGTGACACATGGTTTTTTCCTTATCCACGATTAATCAGCAGGGCGAGACCCGGGAGTTTTCACTGTCGGGCGAGTTGGAAGTAGGCTGTAGGCTTTTTGACCATATCGCTCGCCGGGGAGACGTATTGCTGAAAGCGACCGTACTGGATGGCAACCGGTTCAGTGAGCTTCCTTTGGAATCGTTTTATGGGTCGGCTAGTTTGCCTGTTATGGAAGCACTCGAACGAGAGTGGGAAAACATATTAAATAGGCCTGTTACTAGTCAATTCGGCTCTAAGCAGAGACTCCCTGATTTGATTGACAGACGGGTTGAGCGGCATAAAGCCTGCATTTGTCATCTGGAGCAGGCGGTTAGCCTAGCTGAACAGCGCCTTCAGCGCGTTTTTGATACCATTTCTCGGGAACCCCACCGAACCCGAATGCTTACTCAGCTTGAAAGCGTTCTTAAGCGCCATCAACAAACGCTCGCTACCGAACGGGCAAGCCTGTTCACATTTTTAGATCAGACAGTATCATAGAGAAAACGGCTTACCATAACGTAGAAAACCCGGCTGCTCGTGAAAACAGCCGGGTTTTCTACGTTATGGTAAGCCGTTCTATAATCTGACGTCTGTATAGATAACCACCAATAGATGGTCAAATTAAGTGTTCTACCAATTGATACAAAGAGTGGTAAACGTAGCGAATCGCTGACGATCCGGGTATAAACAAAAGGCGACCAAGCTTTGGTAAAATCGTGCCTTTATTTAAGATGAGAACCATTTCTGGCAAGAAGCAGACCCAGGTTTGTATCTTTATATCCTTAAAAGCGAGCATACCGTGTTATTGTTAGTCAAACCAGTATGCCCGCTTCTGCATAATGTTGAAAACCAGTAAGCCTACACCTCAGCATGATTAAAGTTACATCTACTCTGTTTGTTGCGGTTCTCTTTCTTTCCTGGACAAATCTAGAACAGGCCTATCATAGACCTTCCCGAATCAGCTATGCGCGAAACGTTGCCGATTCTTTGTTAAAGAACACAAGCTGGCCTGATGAGCTTAGCCTGACGCAGTTCAGCGGTACTGACCTTACACCCAGCCCAGCCTGCCTGGCTGTGGCACCAACCGGAGCGGTATTTGTGGGGGTCGATATGCAGGGGTCATTGGGGAAAAAGCCGGGAAAAGGAAGTATTGTCAAACTCGTTGATACGGACAATGATGGCAAAGTAGACGGGCATACCACCTTTGCCCGGGTCGATAATCCCCGTGGTTTGCTTTCAATTGGCGATCAACTGTACGTGCTTCACACCACTTTTCCCGACCAATCAACAATCGCTTCCGGAATGGACCTGGTGGTTTTTGACGATAAGAATCAGGATGGCGTCGCTGACGGTCCCGCAAAGCCCCTTGTTGAACACTTAAGTTCGCCAAAATTTCTGCAAAGCCGGGGTACAGATCATGCCACCAATGGCATCCGTATGGGTATCGACGGCTGGATTTATATTGCCGTGGGCGATTTTGGCTTTCATAATGCCACTGATCGAACCGGCAAAAAACTGACCATGCTGGGGGGCGGGATTGTCAGAGTCAGGCCCGATGGCACCGAACTGGAAATTTACACGCACGGAACACGTAATATTTATGACGTGGCCATTGATCCGTACATGAATATTTTCACCCGCGACAATACAAACGATGGGGGCGGCTGGAATATCCGCTTCAGCAACCATATCCAGTCGGGCGAGTATGGCTACCCCGTCCTGTTCAAACAGTTTACGGATGAAATTATCCCGGCGCTGGTCGACCTGGGTGGAGGTTCCGGCACGGGTGCCCTGTTCATGGACGACGACACCTGGCCGGACAAATACAACCGCGTACCGATGATGGCCGATTGGGGCCGGAGCCAGCTTTTTGTGCATCGCCTGACTCCGGGCGGAGCCAGCTTTACCCAACAGGAAGAAGCCTTTATCAAATTACCGCAAATTACCGATATTGATATTGACGCATCCGGACGGGCGTATCTGTCGGCCTGGGATGGGGCGGGCTATACGGGCAACGCCGGAAAAGGGTTCGTGGTACGCGTGGTGCCCAAAAGCTGGTCCTATAAGCCCTTTGCCGGGGTAGCCAAAGCCTCAATAAACAAACTGGCATCCTTGCTAAAATCCGGTAGTGGGGTGGTCCGTTTAGCGGCCCAGCAGGAGTTGATTACCCGCCCAACGCAAAAAGCAGCTAAAGCCGCCTGGACGATTGCGTCTGACAAACGTTTGCCACTCTACAGCCGGGTAGCCGGTATTTTCACTTACGCCCAGGTGGCCGGCGCAAGTGGTGTTGACAAGCTGGTGACACTCATGCAGGACAACGATGTAAGGGAGTTTGCGCTACGTGCCCTGGCCGATCGGAAAACATTCATTCGGTCAGTACCAATTAAACCTTTTCTTGAAGGTCTCAACGATCCATCGGACCGCATTAAGGTGGCGGCCATTATTGGTCTTGGCCGCCTTGGCCGGACAGAAGCCGCCGACGCCTTATTACAGGTTAGTGTTCCGGCTTCTTTTGCGGCACCCCAAAAAGGAACAGAAGGTCCCCACGCTACGCCCAACTCCGCCATTATTCCTGCCCACCTCGCCGTTCGTGCGCTGGTTAGCCTTCAGGCTACGGACGCCTGTGTCAGCGCTATCAGGGGCAAAAATTCATCGCTTGCCCTTTGGGCATTACGGTACATGCACAACCCGGAAGCCGTAAATGGCCTGATCAGCGCGTATAAGTCCGTTGCCGATGAGCCGCTAAAACGTCAGATTCTCATCACCTTATCCAGGCTTTATAAGAAAGAAGCCGACTATGATGGCTCGTGGTGGTGGAGCACCCGGCCCGATACCCACGGCCCCATCTACAAAGCGATTGAATGGGAGTCCTCCCCCACCATTAAATCATTCCTGATGGCGGAATGGAACAACGCCACAGACAAGTCGTTTTTTGCCGATCTGAACGCCCGCCACCGGATGGGAATCGCCGATTTTGGGGGAGAGGAAGCCGTTGCGGCCAAAGAGGAAACCAAAGTAGATTTGGATAAAATCCGAAATAAAAAAGGCCAGATTGGCGAATCGTCCATTGAAGATGTGATGCTGGCAATGGACAAGATTAAAGGGGACGCTCAACTCGGCAAAACGCTTTTTGCCAGGCAGGGTTGCGTAGCCTGCCACAGTATCAACAAAGGCGAAACCATGAAAGGACCTTTTATGGGCCAGATCGGGTCAATCATGAGCCGGGAGCAGATCGCGGAGTCAATCCTGAAACCCAAT
>DATHAW010000466.1:0-18267 GCA_035296465.1 Spirosoma sp. | reverse complement strand
GCTGGAAAGGGTATCGGTCCGGCGATGCGGGCGTTCATACCAAACAGGCGCTGGTACTGGTCAATTACGGTAACGCTACGGGTCAGGACCTGCTGAACCTCGCCAAACAAGTTCAGGATTCAGTTCATCAAATGTTTGGCGTCTCTATCACTCCCGAAGTGAATGTCGTGTAGGTGGTAATTGTTAATAACCAAATTTACGGTCGACGGCCCATGAATGTATAATTACTCAAAGCATAGCGAGGCTGCCCCAAGCAGACCGGCATCGTTGCCCAGCGTAGCACGTCGGATCACCAATCCCTTCTTATAATAGTCATTGAGCCAGTAATCCAGCGTTTTTTCGACGGCCGGCAGAATGTAGTCAAACGATGCGGATAGCCCGCCACCGATCAGGACCTGCTTAATATCCAGAATCTTAATAAGCGATGCCAATCCTTCGCCCAACATTTCGCCGACTTCGGTCCAGATTTGCAGAGCCAGTTCATCACCCTCGGCGGCCGCGGCTACGAGCCCCGTTGTAGAGATGTCGCCATCGTCGGATAACTGCGTTTCGCCCTTAAATTCACGATGGCGAAGGTTCGCAAGTTCGAGCAGTTCTTTCTTGCCGATATTACGTTCCAGCACCCGCCCGTTGCGCGATGGAATATGGCCTGGCTCCATGGCGTTGCCGTCGCCCCCGGTAAAAATCTTTTTGTTGATAATGGCCGCACCGCCCACGCCCGTACCGAGGGTGATGAATATGTAGTTTTCCGTTATCTTTTCTTCGGCGAAATAGTATTCCCCCAGCGCTGCGGCATTGGCATCGTTAGCCAGAAAAAACTCGACACCGGGGAATCGTTTCGTGAGCATATCGACCATCGGCAGACCATCTATCTCCGGGATGGCCGTGATCTCAAGTGGTACGGTCCGGGTGGCATCGAGCATTCCCGGCAAGCCAATCCCTACTTTTTTGACGTCTTTGTTGGCCAGTAGTTGCAGCGCAACGGCATCGCCAAACCGTTCGATAAAATGGCCCGACTGTCGCCAGCTCATGGTGTCGTGGCTGTAGAAGTTAGAAATTTTGCCGGAGTCAGCCTCAACAATACCCATCTTGACGTTCGTGCCGCCAACGTCGATACCCAAATAATCAACGGAAGACATTCTAAAATTCTTGGTTTATGGTTCTAATTCCTGGTTCGGGCCGCTGAAGCGGTCTGCAAGATACAAAGGGAAGGAAACAATGAACAGAGAATATCACGGATTGCCGTGGTCATTTACCAGCCTGTTTATAACGCCTAGTATCAGATATCGCCTAACTGGGGGCGAATCAGGATCTCTTCGACCACAGCACTTTTTGACAGCGAATAGGCCATCCAGGCGCTGTCGGCTATGTCTTCTGCTTTCATAAACCGGTCTTCGGGCAGGTCAGTCCCTTCCCAGCTGGCGGTGAGCGTAGCGCCCGGCAAAATGGCCGTGACCTTTACGTTATGCGGTTTTAGTTCTTCCCGCAGCACGCGACTCATGCCCAGCAGAGCGAATTTAGAAATACAATACGATCCACCGTTGGTATAGGGGGTGATACTGGCCGTAGAACACATCATGAAAATATGACCCTGTCGGCTAATCATCATATCGCGAACCAAGCCACGGGTCAGATGATACGCACTACCAACATTGGTATTCATCAGTTGCTCAAATGTGCCCTCCGCTTCGTTATGAATCTGCCCCGGCTGGAATATGCCCGTATTGTTGACCAGCACCCGTACAGGCCGATTTAAGGACTCGATGTAGCCGATCAGGGCGTCAACGCCACTACGGTTCGATAAATCGGCCGCAAACGGCAGTAAACCCGGACCAGCAACGCCCTCAATGGAGCGGGCGCAGACAATTGCCTCGAAGCCCCCGGCTACAAACCGGTTGGCAATGGCGCGTCCGATACCTTTGGTGCCGCCCGTAACCACAATCAATGGATGCATAACTTTAGACCCTCTTTTGCTTAAACCATAGACCCAGCCCTTATTGGCCGGGTTTCGCAAATGACGCAAGTTACGGTAGAAACCATTCTACCTTTGCGCAGGTTGTTCCCAATGTATCCCGTCTGCCCAATCATCGGCCCGGGTTCTTGTTCACTACACGCTTGTATGTCACGGATAGGCCGGTATTTTATTTTCCTGAAGTCTCTTTTTCGTAACCCAGAAAAGTTGGGTGTGTACTTAAAATTGATTTTGGCCGAGTGCAATTCCATTGGGGTTGGTTCGGTATTCATTGTAGCACTTGTTTCGTCGTTTATCGGAGCGGTTACCTGCGTGCAAACGGCCTACAACCTCTCGAACCCATTTGTTCCCCGGAACATCATTGCCCTTATCGTCCGCGACAGCACGATTCTGGAACTGGCTCCTACCATCACCTGCATTGTGCTGGCCGGTAAGGTAGGGTCTAACATTGCGGGGGAATTAGGCACCATGCGCATTACCGAACAAATTGACGCGCTGGAGGTAATGGGAATTAACTCTGCTTCATACCTGGTACTGCCAAAAGTGATAGCCTCTATCCTGATGTTTCCGCTGCTGGTGATTATGGCTGGTTTTCTGTCGATTTTAGGCGGTTATATTGCCGGGGTGCTGGCGGGTGTCATTTCGCCCGAAGAGTATGTTTCCGGGCTTCGTTATGATTACAAACCATTTGGTGTCGCCTTTGCGCTTATTAAAACAACCGCCTTTGCTTTTCTGGTATCCACTATTTCGTCGTTTCAGGGCTATAACGTACAGGGCGGGGCACTGGAAGTGGGCAGCGCTTCGACTTCGGCCGTTACCAACAGTTGCATCGCCATTGTGGCCGCCGACTTCGTCCTGACCCAACTGCTGTTGACGTAGCAACAAAGCGAATCGGTGAAAGAGAATGATCGACATTAAAAACATAGCAAAAACCTTTGACGACCGGCAGGTACTTGCCGGCATCGACGGTACGTTTAAGCCGGGCGAGACGAGCCTGGTTATTGGCGGCAGCGGTACGGGTAAAAGTGTCCTGCTGAAGTGCATGATCGGCCTGGTTGAACCCGACGAGGGTCAGGTACTCTACGACGGTCGTGACTTCCTGACGGTCAGCGAAGACGATAAAAAAGAGATTCGGCGCGAAATGGGCGTATTGTTTCAGGGGTCGGCACTGTTTGACTCCAAAACGGTACTGGAAAACGTCCGCTTTCCGCTCGACATGCTCACAGCTCAGTCTGAAAGCGAGAAAATGGACCGGGCACAGGAATGCCTGAAACGCGTAGGGCTGGATCAGGCCGTTGACCGGATGCCATCCGAAATTAGTGGCGGCATGAAAAAACGGGTTGGCATTGCACGGGCTATCGTCTTAAACCCCAAGTATTTATTTTGCGATGAGCCAAACTCGGGCCTCGACCCATTGACCTCAATCAAGATTGATCAGCTTATCAAGGAAATTACGGATGAGTTCAAAACAACTACCGTGATTATTACGCACGACATGAACTCGATGGTGGAGATTGGCCAAAACATCATGTTTCTGTATGAGGGCAAAAAGTTGTGGGAGGGCAACAGCGCCACGCTTACTGAGTCGAACGTACCCGAATTGAATGAGTTTATTTTTGCCAATAAATTGCTACGCGACATGGAGAAGTAATTTATTACAGTATCAAGAAACCTCCCTAAAAAGCTGATCATAATGGGTTGATGACTAATCCGCAGGGATGTCAGACCAGCGTCTTCTAACCCTTTTGTGTTCTAGTTGTGGATTAATAGCTTCATATAACGCTACTTATTTAATGGTCTATGAGCGTTTTGCCAATTTTATTAATTCACCAATTATCGGTAGTGGCTTAAACGCGTTGATGGGCAAAGAAATAGTGGTTGATGAAAAGGCCAATCAACGTATCATGAACCACTACTGATTTGGAAAAACAGACCGTGCGTCGAGTCAGCCGTTTCAAGCGGGTGCGTAGCGTTAAGTGCTTACGCTCCAGACTTTGCAATAAGGCTTTAGACTCTACTCGCAGAGCTTGGTCCAAACAGTCGAAGTAGGCCCACCAAGCGTCTGTAATCCAGCCACTGACCTGAATTTGGGCCGCTTTCAACAAGGCTAACAAGCGCCTGAAGGTGGCGTGAGTACGTCGACCAAAGACAAAGGCTACTACCTCGCCCGTATCATGATCCTCGACCCACCAGAGCCAGCGAGGCCGCTGTTTACTGCCCACGAAAGACCACATCTCGTCTACTTTAAGCCTGATTGTAATCCCTTTATGGGCATACTTTGGGTTGACCTGAATGACCAGACCGCTTTTTTTTAAGCTGACTGCTGACCGTGTTCCGGCTGATCTTCAGCACACGAGCCGTGTCACGTACGCCTGCACCGTTGATGGCCATTTGTGTCAACTGAACTTGGACTGCCGGATCACAGGCTTTGTGGGTGTAAAAGGCCACAAATGTGCGCTGACAATCCCCACAGCGATAGCGCTGGGTACCGCTACGCGTCTTTCCGAAACGCTGAACCTGTTGAGTCAGTCCACAATGCTTACAAACAACTGCTTCTAAAACCATTCACAAAGATCCCTAATTCAACACATATGAGCCACTACCAAATAGTCTAACAGGTTAACCAATACTCCATTTATTCCTGCCTATGCTTCGTCGGCTACCTCCCATCGTTCAGTTTATTTTCGTCAGCATGATCGGCATCTTCATCGCAACGGTAGCCGGTTTGGTCAATGAGTTTTTAGAGAAACCGTTTAATGCGACCAATGCCGTTGTGTGGCTGTTTCTCATGTTTATTAGCGGGGTGATTGTGGCCCTGATCATGTTGTATGGGCGGAATAAGTTGGGCTAACTCTATGGTTAGCGCTCAGATGGCAAATCGTCAGAAAAGCCACTCCCGGTTATAGCAGCTACTGCCGGCTTAAGTACACGAGCAATTTATGTTTACCGGTACCTGTAATTATGCCTGATCTGGTGCTGGGACGAGGAGTATACGCAAACGCATCAACCTAATTTGGTATGGGTGTGCTGCATCCGGTGCAGGCGGATGTTAAGGAGGTGTGTCATAACCAGCCCCGCCGACGCAACGTAGCCAATCAATAGAAAGCTTTCACTGACGTCTTCGAGCAGGATGCCCACAGCGAATAAGACCAAAAACCCCCACAATGCTTTCTTGATCACTGACGAACCATTGGCTTTTGTAGCGAAATAAACGGCCACTATGTTTATCCCAATAAACGCATAATCCAGACTCAGGAAGCCAATACGCAACTGTTCGTTACGTAGCAGAGCCGTTGTCATCATGAGCACAGGTGTGACCATACAATGAATGAGGCACAGCACCGAACCGGTGATTCCAATGTAATCGGCTTTGCGGGAAAAGAGGTCTGGTTTCATAAGCAGCACACAAAAATACGACTCTTCCACAAATCGTATCCCTCCCTAACGGTCTTTTATGCAACTTAGTTGCGAATATTTATTTTGCGTGCTGGCCACTCAATCCAACTTGTTAAGAAGCAAGCAATGAATTGGCTTACTGTCATTGTTATACGTATCAGCGTTGATGCCGAAAACTGATTGGCAGTCCAGCAATCGGGTGGGTATTAACAAACGTAACGAGGAGGCTCTTTCAAGCCCAAACCATGCTAAGAACGCCCATCAGCATAATGAGTTTGCAGAGTGTGCTGAGGTAGCCGAAGTCGCGCCGGGTATCGGCAATGACCAGCCGGTAGGTGAAATACGCCAGCGGAATCAGCAGCAGGAGAAAGATGATGCTAAGATGATGGTTGCCGAGTGAGTCGGCAATGAAGAACAGCGTCAGTATAAACAACCCGATGAGTACGTAGAGCAGATATTTGGTTCGGCGCAGGCCCCATAAAATGGGCAGCGTCCGGCACCCAAAACGGGCGTCACCCCGAATATCCTGCATATCCTTGATGATTTCCCGGATCAGCGAGATACCAAACGAGAACACGGCATAGATGAGCAGCATCTGGGCATTCTGCCGGTAATAAACGGCCAGAACTATGAACGACAGGGCCGTTAGCAGCGAAATTACCACATTGCCAATCAGCGGCTGCCGCTTGAACCGGGCTGAATAAAACCACAGCAGCGACACCGATACAACGTCGATCAGAAAAACCCACCGGCTCAGGTACAGGCCACTCAAACAGCCAATTACGTTCAGGACCTGATGCGCGCCAATGGCGACCCGCCGTTTCAGGTAGCGGCCGATCACCACGCGCTCCGGTTTGTTAATGAGGTCGATCTTAACGTCGAAATAATCATTGATAATGTAGCCCGCTGCCGCAATGCAAACGGTAGAAAAGGACAAGAGCCAGATGGTCGGGTCGGTCAGGATTCGCAGCCAGTCGGCGCGGGAACCGTTAGGTTCCGGCCCAACCAGAAAG
Organism: Spirosoma sp.; assembly: GCA_035296465.1. Lineage (GTDB taxonomy): Bacteria > Bacteroidota > Bacteroidia > Cytophagales > Spirosomataceae > Spirosoma. The sequence continues at coordinate 11,886 of DATHAW010000466.1, read as the reverse complement.
ATGCGGGCCAGAAACTGGGTCAGCACCACGATCAGGAGGTTCTGCACCCGGATGAGCCGGAGGAATCCAAGAATAAACGCCGTAAAACGAACGGGCTGCCGCACGACTGAGACCATTTTTAGTCAAAAATAGGGGTTTTGGTCGATTTGTGGGCTTGTGATCCCAGTCCCTAATGGTTAAGCCAGTTCCTAACGTCAAAGCCAAAGCCTATCAATCCCGCTTTGGTTCCTATGGCTGGTCGGGCCAACGGCTGAGTTTGGTTAAATCTATCCCCAATACGGTTCTGGCCACGCGCTGCAGAGCATTCCGATCACCTTCGAGATGGAATGTACGATGGTGGTGGATCAGGGCTTCGCCCCGTTTTAGGGGACGCACGGCCGAATTGGATTCCAGTTCATAGAATGGTCCCATCTGGCTGCCGTTGGCCAGGGGGCCATCGTTATAAGCATTGAGCGCATCACCTTTGTAAGGTTGTTGATGAATCTCCCAGCTCGATTTCAGATAATCTCCCGTTGGGTCAAGGTCATATTGCACCAGCGTCAGAACGCCTTTTTCGGGTTCATAACTGCCGGCCACCGATCTGGCTGATGCCGGCGCGATCCCGATTTTACTGCGGAATTTGCCATCGGCCCGCAACAGCACGGCCGAATCCTGAACCCGAATCCGGTTGGTCGGGATTTTACCGAAGTAGGTATCGGTTAACTGAACCGCAGCCGACCGCTGCTTCGTGAAAGGAGCAATAATGGTGGTTTGGGGCGAGGGATTGAACATACCCAGAATCCAGATACCTAGCGTGCCTTTGTCGCGCTGCCAGTCGGCGCCCATGTTACGCAGGGTATTCTGGGTTTCATACCCAACCACTTTCAGCCCTTCCAGCGGACCAATGCCCAGCAACCGGCTAATCTGCGGCTGCGATAAGACCTTAATCTGTCGGCCAATGCTGATGTCGAAACGCGTACCACTATAGTTATAGAGCGTAGCGCCCTGGCTGAAACGGGCCAGCGATTTTTCCTTTTTGGCCAGTTTGTAGCGGACCGTGTCGATAAGAGCCGGGGTTTGCCAGTGGGCAAAATCGAATGGTTCTCCGGGCTTAAAATAAACCGAAAACTGCCCGCCCTCGGGCGACAGCCAGATTCGGTCTTCACCCCCATAGGCATTCATATGCGGCTCGTAGCGATTGGCCGCAATGAACCGGCTGTTCAGCCAGCCATAGCTGTTGCCGGCGTTGCCGTTGGCGGTGCTGGTCATCACCCGCCCCTGATACCCACCTACCACCGCCACCTGCGCTGAGTCGTTGTCGGGCGCGGTCAGCACGATTACGTCCTGATACTTCTTCAGGAAAGCGACCGCCTGACCATATGTACCTAGCCCATCCGTTGTGGTTGAGGTCCGGTCCGACTCTGGGGATGAGCATCCAGTGAAGAGGCCGGTTATCAGAAAACAAGCCAGCCAGAAGACAACGGAACGTGGCATGATACGTATCAACATGAGGTGTAATCCAGAAAGCCGACGGCTCCGACTGCCTACTTCTACCAACGCTTGTGTATTCGGTTCCTCTTTTCTGCTCCGGAGTCGGGATTCTTTTTGCGTCAATTTGTTGTTCACATCCAAAACCGTTCCCGGCCCCTGGGCTTCACTCGCATGAAAATTGGTATTGTGTGTTATCCAACCTTTGGGGGCAGTGGTGTGGTCGCCACGGAACTTGGCAAAGCGCTGGCTAAAAATGGCCACCAGATTCACTTCATCACGTACCAGCAGCCCCCCCGACTCGACTTCTTCAGCGAAAACGTCTTTTATCATGAAGTAAATATACCCTCGTACCCGCTCTTTCAGTACGCACCTTATGAGTCGGCGCTGACCAGCGAGATGGTCAATGTAGTACTAAACGAAAACGTTGATTTACTGCATGTTCACTACGCCATACCGCATGCGTCAGCGGCTTACATGGCCAAGATGATTCTGCGCTCGCAGGGACGTCATGTGCCCGTGGTGACTACGCTCCACGGCACCGACATCACGCTCGTTGGTAAGGATGCGTCCTATGAACCCGTGGTTACGTTCAGCATCAACGAGTCGGATGGCGTTACGTCCGTATCGGAGAATCTTCGCCAGGATACCTACGCGCACTTTAAAGTTCACCGCGACATCGAGGTCATTCCTAATTTTATAGACCTGAACCGCTTCACCCGGCAGAAAAAAGACCATTTTAAGAAGGCGATATGCCCCAACGGCGAAAAACTGATTGTGCATACGTCCAATTTCCGGCGGGTTAAACGCATTGAGGACGCCGTAATGATGTTTTACCACGTACAGCAGCAGATACCCGCCAAACTCCTGCTGGTGGGCGACGGTCCCGAGCGGGCCCGCATTGAGCGGCTCGTGCGCGAACTGGGCATCTACGACCAGGTGCGGTTTCTGGGCAAGCTGGACGCCGTGGAGGAGGTGCTGTCAGTGGCCGACCTGTTTGTGATGCCGTCCGAAAATGAGAGTTTCGGTCTGGCCGCACTGGAAGCGTTGGCTTGTGAGGTTCCCCTGATTACATCCAATGCCGGTGGGCTGCCCGAACTAAACATACAGGGCGTAACGGGTTTTCTAAGTCCGGTTGGTGATGTGGCCGACATGGTCAAAAACGCACTTTTCGTTCTGGACGACGAACACCTGCCAACCTTTAAGCAAAACGCCCTGCTTCGGGCTAAAGAGTTCGAGTTATCGCGTATCTTGCCGCTCTATGAAGCCCATTATGAGCGGGTACTGCAGGAAACCCTGATTGGCCAGCAGCCCGCGTCTATTGGTTAGGGGCGTCATCCGTGTTTGTTACCGGCCCGCTTTTTGCCGTTCACAGTTTACTAGAAACGATGAATCCAAACATTCCCCAAACAGACAAAAAGCGCGTTGTTATCGTTGGCGCTGGCTTCGGTGGTCTCAAACTGGCCCGCAAGCTGTCGGCCCGGAAAGAGTTTCAGGTGGTGCTCATTAACCGTCACAACTACCACGAGTTTCAGCCGCTGTATTATCAGGTAGCCACATCGGGCCTTGAGGCCAATTCTATTCTGTTTCCGTTGCGGGCGGTATTTGGTAACGCTAAAAACGTTCATATCCGGGTTACGAATGTGACCGGTGTTCGGACGGCCGACAAAGCCGTTGACACGGAACTGGGGCCGGTAACTTACGACTACCTCGTCATTGCTACCGGAGCCGACACCAATTTCTTTAATCAGCAGAACATCATCGAGAAGGCCCTGCCAATGAAATCCGTTTCGGAAGCCATTGCCCTGCGCAACCGGATGCTGCAGAACTTCGAGGATGCCCTAAGTTCAGAAAATGCCGACGAACGCGAGGGCCTGATGGACGTAGTGGTGGTGGGCGGTGGCCCAACGGGTGTAGAACTCTGTGGTACGCTGGCCGAAATGCGCAGGACTGTTTTGCCCAGCGATTATCCGGAACTGGACTTTAGCATGATGGACATTTTCCTGATTGAGTCAGGGGCCGAACTGCTGGGTCCCATGTCAGTACAGTCGCAAACTCACTCACTGGAGTACCTACAGGGGTTAGGGGTCAATGTCCGGCTCAATACACGCGTCAAAGATTTTGATGGTCGAACGGTGACGATGGTCGATGGGTCGACGCTTCGCAGCAACAACCTCATCTGGGCCGCCGGTGTCAAGGCGAATCCGCTGGCGGGCCTGCCAGCTACGGTGCTTGGGCGAGGGGGGCGCATCCTGGTCAATCGTTACAATCAGGTGCAGGGCTTCACGGATGTATTCGCCATTGGTGATGTAGCGCTGATGTCCGAAGAAAAATGGCCTGATGGTCATCCGCAGGTGGCACAGCCCGCCATGCAGCAAGGCAAACTGCTGGCCAAGAATCTGGTAAAGTGGATACGTAATGAAGAGCCCGTTGCGTTTACGTACCGCGATCTGGGCACAATGGCGACGATTGGACGGGGACTGGCGGTTGTGGATTTACCCTTTCTTAAGTTTCAGGGATTCTTTGCCTGGTTAACCTGGTTATTCGTTCACCTCATGTCGATCGTTGGTGTTAAAAACCGGCTATTTATTTTCCTAAACTGGATGTTCAATTACCTAACTTATAACAACTCACTTCGGCTGATTATCCGCCAGAAAGTACCACAGGGGAATTTTGCGGCTATGCAGAAGAAACTTTCTGACCAGCTGGAAATAAGCAAAACATAGTCAACCCTATTTACTATATGGCGGAAAGAGATTCTGATTTTCGTCGTAATATTACGTCAATAACCTTGTATCAATGTATCTCCTCTATGGAATCCACCACCGAAAAACTCCACACAATGGCTGGTCACGGTAAGACCCGGCCTAAAAATAGCGGCACCAAAAAATTATTTGAAAACCCCATTCTGGAAGCCCTTTCGCGAACCCATATCATGGTGCCGATTTCGATGTGGCTGGTTTTGTCCGTGTTTTTGGGCTGGTATGCGTTCACGTATACAAACATGACCACGGGCACCATTGCCACGTTGTTTCTGACGGGCCTGTTGGTGTTTTCGCTGTTTGAGTATGTGCTGCACCGCTATCTGTACCATTTGACGCCAACGACGCCCAAACGCGCCGAAATTCAATACAAAATTCACGGCGTCCACCACGAGTATCCAAAGGATAAAACCCGGCTGGCTATGCCTCCGATACTGGCAATCGTCGTAGCTGCCGCATTTTTTAGCTTGTTTTTTCTCTTGATGGGCGAAGCTGCTTATGCGTTTTTTCCTGGTTTTCTGGTTGGTTACACTGGGTATCTATCGGTGCATTTTATTGTTCACGCCTACCCGCCACCGAAAAACTTCTTCAAGACATTATGGATTAACCACAGCGTTCACCATTACAAAAACCCGGAAAGTAACTACGGCGTATCATCGCCATTCTGGGACTATGTATTTAAATCCTTCCAAAAATAATCTGTCCTGGTCGGTCTAATGCGGCAATGCCCATCCGGCCAGTCTGATTACTCCCCACTCGGGCGTTTGAGCAATGTTTTTAGAGCAACGGGTTTGCCAAAATCGGGCGAACCATCGGGTTTCCACGTAAAGCGTTGCATACGCGGTGAGCGTTTGTCGCTGCAATCCTGCCCGGCCTCTGCATTGGCATGGTACAGAATCCAGTTTTCCTTTCCGTCAGCCGTAGTAAAAAAGCTGTTGTGGCCTACGCCATAGACCCCGTCGGCTGCCATCGGCCCAAACACGGGCTGGGGCGATTTCGTCCAGGCGGTGGGGTTGGTCAGGTCAGCCGTGGTGTTGGCCGTGAGCATACCGAGGGCGTAGGCGTCGGTGCTGCAATGGCTGGCCGAGTACACCAGAAACACCTGGTTGTTGTGCGTCAGAAACTCCGGTCCTTCGTTGACGTCGGGGCTTCCCTGTTTTTCCCAGTCGAACTCAGGGGTTGAAAGGAGAACTCTAGGGCCGTCGGCCGTCCACGGGTCTTTCATGGTGCACAGGTAAATATTCTGAACGCCACTCCGCTCTGCATTGGGCCAGCCCGACCAGGCGAAATACAGCCGGTTATTTAGTTGCAGCACTGTACCATCAATCGCCCATTTGTCTTCCGGCAGTTGCATCTGGCCTTTGGGCGTCCACGTTCCCGCAAATGGATCAGCGGCTTCGTTTTCCAGCACATACATCCGGTGTTGGCTGTTGGGACTGACCACTGCCGCGTAGTAGATATACCACTTCCCGTTGATGCGGTGCAGTTCGGGTGCCCAGATGTCGCGCGTGGCCGGTCCCGAAGACGGTGGTGACCACACGGCGCTCGTCTGCGAACGGGCCAGTAGGCTCATCTTCGGGGTTTTGTACAGCCGCAGGTCATTGCCCGTTGTGTGCGTTACGTAGTAGGTACCGGCTTGGTAAATGACCCACGGGTCGGGGCCAACTGCGAGCAGCGGGTTTCGGAAGTGGGTGGCCGTATCCAGAACGGCCGCTGGCGTAATGGCCGAACTGGCACTGGGTGTTTTGCGGCAGGCTAGCGGCCCACCCGCCAGCGCTGCCAGGAGCAGCACAGAAAAAAGACCATTTCTTCTCATCTATACAAAAGGATAAAAAAGCCAATCCCAGAGCGGAATTGGCTTTTGTGTACGCATTAATTCATCACTTTATTCTACCAGCCCCGATTCTGTTTAATATTTGGGTTGGCGTCCGTTTCGTACAGCGGAATGGGGTACAGTTCAGTCTTGCCTTTCACGAACGTTTTAAAATCGGTGTCAAAGTCCGAAACGTTAGCAGGCTTGTTGGTGGCCGCGTCCGGACCGGCTATCTCCGGGCCAACGATGCCGTAGCGCTTCATGTCCCAGTAGCGCTGCGTTTCCCCGGCCAGTTCCAGCACACGCTCCTGACGCAGTTGCTCCCGGAAGGCGGCCTGCGTCAGGGTCAGCGGCAGATCGGCCATGTTCACGCGGGCGCGGACCCGATTGGCAAAGGGAATGCCCTGGGTCGTCTGACCTAGTTCGTTCAGGGCTTCAGCGTACAGCAGATAGATATCCGCCAAGCGAATAACGCGGTTGTTGATGCCCGAGAAGTAGCTGTCGTTTGCTTTGAAATAGTTCGTGTATTTGATCCAGAAGCGGTCCGTTTCGGGATTGTAGTCTTTGCCACCCGCCGACTGCGTGAACTCCGCGTAGGTTTTTCCGTAGGGTCTGAGCGAACTGCCACCGTAGAACAGCGTATAATCAAGCCGGTAATCGACCTTGCCCGCCTTGTCTTTTTCCTTCAGGAACTGGTTGTACAGCCACTTCGTCGGTTGCCCGTCGCACCAGCCGCCCCCTTTGAAACCGTCGGTATTGCGCAGGCCGAAAAACTGCGCCCGCTCCGACGATTCTGAGCCACCCGCTACGTCGTAGTTGGGAAAGCCCAGCCGGTTTTCTTCGTAGTACTGGATCTCGAACAAAGACTCTTTATTGTTCTCGAAGGCGGTTGTGAAGTTGTCCTTAAAATCCGGCATCAGGTCGAAGCGCGTCGGCGTCTTATCGATGATCTGCTTGAGGGCAGCCGCTGCTTCGGCCCACTTGCGCTGCTGCATGTACGTTTTGCCAATCAGGGCAATGGCGCTGAACTTGTGCAGCCGGCCCACGTCCTGCCCCGTGTAGCTTTCGGGCAGGTCGGCGGCTGCTTCCTGACAGTCTTTAACGACCTGGGCAAACACCTGCTCCTGGGTGCTCTGCTGCGGGCGGTCGCCCAGCGTCTGCGACGTTAGTACGATGGGTACGTTGCCCCAGATGTTAGCCATACTGTAATAGAAGTAGGCCCGGATTACTTTCGCTTCCGCCAGAATTCGTTTTTGAAGCGTCGCGTCCATTTTGATGTTTGGCACATTCTCCAGAACCTGATTGGCCCGGTAAATGCCCTGGTAAGCTGCCTCGAACGATTCGCGGTTCATCGGAATGTTGTAGTCCGTCACCACAAATTTGCTCAGGTTGCCCAAATCCGTCCACGGGCTCTGGCTGTACCCTTCGTCCGAGCTAAGGTCGGTCAGAAACAGGTGCCAGAGCGACCAGCGCCGGTCCTGCATACCGCTGTAGGTTGCGTTAAGCCCTTTGATGGCATCGTCCGAAGTTCTCCAGAAAGTAGCCGTCGATGCCTGATTGGGGTTGACCTGATTGAGCAGTTTGCTTTCGTTGCAACTGAGCAGGAGACCCCCGCCCAGTAAACCCGTCAGCACCAGTGTTTTGGTAGTCATGTTGGTACTTATGTTAGTATCGTTAGCTGAATCGTCCAGTTATTTAATCTACTAAGATAAGCTGATGCGAACGATTATGAAAATAATTTGCATCAGCTTACCCAAACAACTCATTTAAAAGCCAACCTGCACCCCAACGCTGATGGTGCGGGGCACCGGGTAGTTACCCTGGTCGATACCGCGCCCGATGAAATTGCTGCTGTTCTGCGAACCAGCGCCTACGTCGCCGATTACGTCGGGGTTATAGCCGGAGTATTTTGTAATCGTCACCAGGTTCTGCGCATTGACGTACACGCGGGCAGTGCTCATTCTCCAGCGGCTCAGCATGGTCGACGGAAAATTGTAGGCCAGTTGCAGCGTCCGAAGCCGGCCGTACGCGCCACTCTCGACCCAGCGGTCGGTGTTGAAAGCCGGATTCAGCGTTTTGTCTTCCCGGATGGGCTTGGGCGTCGTCGTCGAGCTGCCGGGTCCGGTCCAGAACGTCACGTCGGAGCGGACGTTCTGCACGTCGTCGAAGCGGTCGGTCCAGTTGCGGCTGCGGTTAAAGAGCACATTGCCCGCTACGCCCTGGAAGAACACGGTCAGGTCGAAATTTTTGTACGACACGGCGATGTTCGACCCGTATTCGAGGGTGGGAAACGGCGTCCCCACAACCTGCCGGTCGTCGTTGTTAATTTGCCCGTCCCCGTTTGCGTCTACGTAGCGCACGTCGCCCGGCGTCACGTTGGGTTGTTTGGGACCCGCGTCAATCTCGCCCTGATTCTGGAAGATACCATTCTGCTTCAGCACGTAAAACTCGGCCAAGCCACCGCCCACGGCCGTGCGGGTAATCTGGCCGTAGCCAAAGATCGGCTGGTTGCCATTGGTCGGCACCAACTGCAGCACTTTGTTGCGGATGCTGGTGATCTGTCCGTTGAGACTGTAGCGCCACGGCCCCCGCTTGTCCTGATACGTCAGACTCAGTTCAACCCCGCGGTTCCGGATCTGGCCGATGTTGTCGAACGGATTAGCCCCCTGGTTACCGGCCGTAATTGGCAGCGGCACCCGCAGTAATAAGTTATTGGCCAACGAGTTGAAATAGTCGGCTGTTAGTTGCAGTTTTCCGTTGAAGAAGCTCGCGTCAACGCCCACGTCGGCGGTGGTTTTGCTTTCCCACCGCAGATTCGAGTTCTGTAACTGCCGGTTAGAAGCCCCCGGTACAATCACGTTGCCCCCGCCGAGTACGTAGTTGAGGTTTGGCTGAATAGTGGGGTCCAGTGAGTACGGCGCAATGTCCTGATTGCCCACCGAACCGTAACTGGCCCGCAAACGCAGGTCGCCGATGGCCGAAATGCCCTGCATAAACGGCTCCCGGTTGATGTTCCAGCCCGCCGAAATCGACGGGAAATACGCAACCTGATTGTTTTTGGGGAAGTTTGACGAGGCATCCCGGCGAATGTTGACCTGCACGTTATACTTGTCGGCGAAGTTATAGTTCACCCGGCCCAGGTACGAAACAATGCCCGATATAAAAGAAAACCCTTCCGTTCGTGGGTTCGACGTACCCGCGTTTTGCTGGGTGAAATTGCCGTCAATTCCCTCGGTATGCGCTAACGTTTCGTTCTGGTCGAAGCGCTGCCGCGTGTAACCCACCAGGCCGCTAAGCTGGTGTTTGCCGAATGTTTTGTTGACGTTCAGGGTGTTTTCCAGCAGGGTATTAAAGAACCGGCCGTTTCGGTCGTCCAGTATGCCAAAGGGCGTGTCGGGGCTATTGTAACTCAGCGCACCGGGCCGGGCAAAATACTTGTTCTGATACAGGTTGAAGTCGAGCCCCACGCTTAGCCGATACGACAGCCACGGCAGAATGGCGTATTCAGCAAATACGTTACCCAGCAGCTTGTAGCTATTGACCGTATTGTCATCCTTGAGCTGCTGACCAATGGGGTTGGTGCCGAATGTTGGATTGTTGACCGAGCCGAACCCGTAGCCACTGAGGTTGTTGGTGTTGTAAACGGGTACGGTGGGCGGCATCCGAATGACCTGATCGAATGGCTGGCCAATTACGCGTCGCTCGTTGGTTTGCGCCAGGTAAAGCGATTCGCCGATGTTGAGTTTGCCGCGCGTAACGCCGGCGTTGATGCGTCCCGAATACCGTTTAAAGTAGGGACCGACAATGGTGCCCTGCTGGTCGAAGTAACCGCCCGAAATCCGGTAGTTCGATTTGTTGTCGCCGTTGTCGGTGCCGCCCGAAATGCTCAGGTTATGGTCGGTAATGGCCCCGGATTTAATGAGTTCGTCCTGCCAGTCAGTGTTAAATCCACCCGACCCAAAATCAGGCACGGGCAATCCCGCGTTCGTGTAAGCCGCCGTCCACGTGCGGATGTACTGCTCCCGGCCCGCCAAGGGCAGCCGCTTCGCAATATCCTGCACACCGTAATAGCCGTTGTACTCGATGGTTGGCTTTCCGGCCTTGCCGCGCCGGGTGGTGATGACGATGGCTCCGTTCATCCCCCGTGAGCCGTAGAGCGCCGTGGCAGCCGCGTCTTTCAGGACGGTAATGCTTTCGATGTCGTTGGGGTTGAAGTCGGACGATGCGCTGCCGATAATCACGCCGTCGATGATGTAGATCGGGTCCTGGTTGGAGCCGAACGTACTCGATCCGCGAATCTTGATGCTGGCCGTGGCCCCCGGTGCGCCCCCCGCCGACGCTACCGTAACGCCCGATACGCGCCCCTGAATCTGGTCGACTACTGACGGAGCCTGTACCTTCCGGGCTTCCGCTACGTTCACGATCCCGACGGCCTCGGTCAGGTTCGAGCGCTTCTGCGTACCATAGGATACAACCACGACTTCATCCAGCGTCCGGTTGTCGGGCGCTAATTTTACGTTGACCGTTAGGCGGGTTCCGATGGCTATCTCCTGACTGATGTAGCCCACGCTCGAAATAGTGAGTGTGGTGGCCGCATCGCTGACGTTCAGCACAAAATTACCGTTGGCGTCCGTAGTGGTGCCGTTGTTAGTGCCTTTTTCGATGACGTTGGCTCCGGGCAGCCCTTTGTCTGTCTCATCCGTAATCTGACCCGTCAGGCGACGGGCCTGCGAAGCCCCTGCGGTTGCCGCGGCTGATTCGTTGGGTAAGCCGGTAGTTGCGCCGGAAGCAGGGGGTGCACCGCCGGCCTGGAGAGTTTTCGGGCTGGAGTCCTGAATCACGTACAGGTTGTCGGTTACCCGGCGGTAGCGCAGCCCCTGCGTGCCAATCAGTTGAGCCAGGGACTGGTCGAGCGAAAGGCCCTCCAGCCTTACTTCCGACTGACGCCCGGTCATTACGCCTGCGTCGTAGGCAAAGCTGACGTTAAACCGCTTCTCAACCTCAGCGAGGGCTTTTTTCAGCGCACGTGGCTGTTGGCGAGTTTCGGGTGGGGCCTGTTGCCCATAGGCCATAATGTCGGGCCGGGTGTGAGCACGGGTCAGCAACTGGGCCGCCGATGGGTGCGGGAGTGCATTGATGCCCACGCCAACCAGCAGCATGGAAAAATTGATATACTTGTTTTTCATATGGATTGGGTAAAGTATGGCTTATTAATTAGTGTGTAAACAGGTTATGGATTGCGTTGCAGAACGACACGGTCGCCGTCGTGCCGGACGGTGAGGTCGAACGTGAGCGAGAGCGTGGTTAGCAAGGTTTCGGTGCTTTCGTTGGTGAGGTTGCCCGTAAATCGGCGGCTGGCTAAGTCATTATCTTCAAAAACGATCTCCAGGCCGTGCGTGTCACGCAGTTGCTGGGCAATGTCACGCAGGGCGGTGTTCTCAAATACAAACTCGTGCTGTGTCCAGGCGGTGTGGATCTGCGGCTTCTCATTGCGTACTTCTACCGTCTCGATGCTGGGCTGGGCGGAGGCATACTGCCCCGGCTTCATCTCAACCACCCGGCTTTGAGAAGCACCAGGCCCGGCCTCTCCAGGCTGGACCCATCCAGGCCGGGAAAGCAGCACCCGACCTTCCACGAGCATGACGGCGGTGTTGCCCCGGCGCGAATTAACGTTGAACTGGGTTCCCAGCACCGTAATGTCCAGGCCCGCCGTGTGCGTCACAAATTTCACCTGATTCGCTCCCGTCTGTTTCCGGGTAACCTTGAAAAAGCCTTCCCCGTCTAGCCAGACTTCGCGCCGTTGCTTGTCGGCCCAGTCGTTCGTGAAGCTAATTGTTGAGTTGC
>DATHAW010000465.1:0-8127 GCA_035296465.1 Spirosoma sp. | reverse complement strand
CGTGGAACACCTAGTTTTGACAGGCAATAACTGGTCATATGTATGGAGATAAAGCCAATCAACTTAGAGGAAGCAAAGGTGATCGTTCACAAATTGGCATTCAGGTGGGCCCATGCAGACCTGCCTTCTGAGGACATGGTTTACATTGATTTCATTCGGGTGATCAATGGACTCCTGATCGCCACTGGCACCGCCCGGGCCTCCGCTTACATCTTCGCCGGTGTGATCAATCAGGCCTCCGCGTTAGCCAAAACTTCGGCGTGGGTGGAGGGTGAGCTTAGGTTCGAGGCTCAGGCTGCCGCTGTCGGCAACCGGCAGGAGCTACTGCTGGCTGAATTAGACCGCCTGGAGACGGTTGATGATGCCGCACTGGATTTATACACTCAACGCCTGGCCCGGTTTATCAAATGTCCACGAAATCAACCGAGGGACCGGTCCGGCGACCCGGGACTGTCTTAACCATGGCCACCAGACTAGCTAGGTACGTGCATATTACCGGGTGTCTACCCGAGGGCAGGGTGAGTCCGGTTTAGGTCTGGAGGCACAGCGCGCAGCGGTGGCCGGGTTCGTTCAGGGTGGCATCGTAGCGGAGTTTACGAGGTAGAATCGGGCAACAATAACCTGCGGTACAGTTGGCCTTAGCCATTGACCGGGCCAAGAAAGAGAACGCTGTTCTGGTGATCGCCAAGCTCGACCGGCTGAGCCGGAATGCCTCGTTTATTTTTACCCTGAGGGATTCAGGCGTTAACTTTCAGTGCGTGGATATGCCTGACGCCAATACCCTTACCATTGGCATCTTTGCGACGCTGGCTCAGCATAAGCGTGAGCTGATCAGCGGCCGAACCCGATCCGCCTTACAAGCAAAGATTGCCCAAGGCGCCATCCTTGGTAAGCCCGAGAATCTCACCCCTGAAGCGCAGGTGAAAGGCGTCGCGGGTAACGTGCGTAGAGCGGCCACCAACGAGAATAACCGCCGGGCACTGTTCATGGTCGAGACTCTAAGAAAGTCCAGCATGAACTACTCGGAAATTACCCGGGAGCTGAACCGCAACGGCTACCGCACCTCCCAGGGTTCCCAGTTTCAGGCTACCCAGGTAATGAGACTAGCCAAGCGAAGAGTACGTTAATCAGTCACTTTGCCATAAAGCTTTGAAGATCGCCTATCCTTCTTACAAGCTGAGATGCTCAGCAGAAAGCACATAGTCAGTAAGCGAAGAAGGAATGCCGGTTTAAAGAGAATTAAATGGGTCATAGGTGCTGTATGATTCGGTAGAACCCAAAGGGCTAATCAAGACTGGCTTAGGAGTAACGGGCATGTTAATAGCCATTCCCTGGACAACCCGAATAGGGGTATTATTTTATAATCCTTTTGCCGTGCATATTGCCGCTATAAGCTGGTGCTTCTCCCTTCCTGTTGCTGTGAAAGTTTTATCGACTTTTATAGCTATTGGTTCGTTCTGTCTGATTATCGAAGAACGCTCCATATACAAGAAGTTCATGCTATAAATTATTTTTTCTAATAAGTGGAGGTGCTCTACATCAGGATAATTCTTCGATTAACAATTCGAGATTACATAACATACCAAAACTCTAAACTGATGAATATGACAAAGTGGATGCCTATCTTATTTTTGGCTTGTACGAGCTGTGCCAAGCCCTTTACATTGACAGCTTCACTAAATAATCAACCTTGGTTTGGTACTGGAGAAATTACTGAAATTCACACCAAAGAGAATGAAACATGCATCGATGATCGATTCAGCATCTTGATTCGAACGGATCTACCTTTTAACCCAGTGAACGCTGAATTCATTCGAAAAGCGACGGGTTGCTTTGGGAAATGTACCCCTACTCAGTGGCTTGGGCTCGCTCACATACCGTTAAAAAAAGGTAACTACGATTTAGCGCTGCCTGATACCTGTCTACCCACCAAAGTCGCCAAATCTGATCAATCCTTTAGGGTAAGCAAAGCTTCGTTATTAGTGATGGATCCTCAAACGGGGAACACTCAAATGAGTTACCAGTTTTCAGAAGCGGATAAAAGTTGGGTGGAGGTAACAAGTCTAAATCGAACTAATGGGAAAATACGAGGTCGATTTGAGGTAACATTAGCCAGCTCAGGTGGGGGCAGACCGTGGCCTTTAAAAGAGGAAAGTTTAGAAGTAAATTAATGACCCAATAACAAACTAGATAAACATTATTACTACTTATAGAACAGCTTAGCTATGGTAAAAATAGGAGTGTATTCTCTCTGCTTGGGTATTATGGTGTCTTATCTAGGAGGGTCGGTCTTGCACGCTCAGGATAATACACTCAAACAGTGTTTAACCGAGCAGGTGAAAGCCATGCAAGCAGTAGCAAACAACAAATTGCCCAAGCAAGGGGCCTTTTTTCAACCGTTCGACCCGACTTATCAGAAGTACCAACAGATTCATAGGGATTGGGCAGAATGCGTGAAAGGTCACCAGATGCCTCTCTCATCGTTCAAGACGCTCACTGGTGAATTCTATGATTCCTCCTCATTAGCGGGTAAGGTGTTAGTGATCAATTTTTGGTTTATGAGTTGTGCTCCATGCGTGGCTGAAATGCCTGCGCTCAATAAGCTGGTCGAAAACTACAAAGGCAAAGATGTTTTATTCCTGGGTTTTTCGACCGACAAAGCGGAGCAGTTAAAACCCGCTTTTTTCCAGCAGCACCCCTTTGATTTCAACATCATCGCTGATTCGAGAGATATTGCTAAATCATTTTATTTCCTGGGTAGTCCTACAACGTACATAGTTGATCAACGAGGTGTTATCCAAAATGCCTGGGTCGGGGGTATTGGACTCGGACAGCGTGCATTAGAACCATACGATAGAGCGAAAGCGGCTATTGATAAGCTATTACTAACGGCCCATAAGTAAGGGGGAGATTGTACTTTATACAGACATCTTCTCCCGTGTTTTTGATGCGGTTACATGTTTAATCTTTTTACATAGTCCGAATTATACAACATTTTCAGTCTGAATATAGCAACCGTATAAAACGCTCGACTGGTATAAAAGGATTGAAAAGTAAGGTGGCTTCCTTCAACCTCATCATGCTGCTGCTTTGCCTGAGTTCCTCGCTTAGTGTTGCCCAGCAAAACCTCCTGGGTCATATTCACTCAGTGGTGAGTTGACTCAGCCTGTAAAAGGTAAAGTGTACCTATATAACATGGATAACCAGGTGGTTGATTCGACTCAGGTGGTTGGCAATCACTTTGGTTTTAAAGGCAAACTGGCCGAGTCATTTTTATATTTAATTCAAGTAGATACGGCCTCCAGGAGATACCCCGTATTTCTGGAAAACTCTGCGATACGCATAAACATTGCCGAAAATGGAGCCTATCAAGTAACTGGCTCCAAACTGCATACCCAATGGCAAGCCTACAATACCACTTTCCTTGATCAAGTCAGACAAGAATTGATCCGATTATATAGTGAGCGAAGTGAGGCGCTAAAACAGGGAGACTCCTTACGGTTCAAAACGTTAATGAAGCAGAATGACTCGGTAAGCATTTATTATGGAACCCATGTAAAGGATCATATCGCGCAAAAGCCTTATACGTTTCTAAACCTGTTTCTCCTCAAGTCAACAGGATTTAGCGATGAATACAAAGCGAATATGCTTACGGAATTCAAAAACGAGTTGGGCCAGTACCCAAGCTTTAAGCAGCTTGAGCAGGATCTAACCAAGAAAGCCCTTCAACAAGCCAAAGTAAGCCCGGGTGCAGTGGCATATGGATTTAACTTGCCTGATAGTAGTGGAAAGCTTCATAGCCTGGCATCGCGACACAAAAAAGTAATCCTGCTTGATTTTTGGGCCTCTTGGTGTGGTCCGTGTATCGCCCAGTTCCCGGCTTTAAAAGCACTTGATGCCCAGTACAGAGACAAGGGTTTAGAGATCATCGGTATCTCAATTGATGATGACCGAAAGCGATTCGGGTTGCGTTTACCCGCCACGAGACTACCGTCAATCCATTGCGTCAGTTGAGCCCCAGTGGGTAGGATGTCGTGTCGCAACTCCACATACTGCACGAAGCCACCAAATAACCGCCGACGTGTTGCTGACGTTTAGAAACCTTCGACAAAGAACCGTTCGTGGGTTTGCAGGTCAGCGGTGATCGCATCGCAGTTTATGGTGTCAGATAGGCCAACGTATCTAAGGTAGCACGGTGATTATCATCAGGCTATTTTGTGCAACTGTCGAACCATTGCGGAAGCGGTTTCGGCTACTCCCGAAAAGTGCGAATGCTCCAGTAACAGCCGGGCATTTTGTTCGCCAGTTACTTTGATGTACTTCATAAACTGAGATTCCGACTTATGGCCGGTAATCTTCATAATCGAGATCGTTGGTAAGCCCGCCAGAAATGCGTTTGTAGCGAACGAACGACGTGCGGTGTGAGTAGTAGCAATTCCCACGTTTGAGCGCTCAGCGTCGAACGTATGCCCCCCTGGGTGCGTGTTCGTTCAACCGGCCTAGTCAGTCCCGCTCGTTGGCCTAATTCTTTGAGGTATTCGTTAAACTTCTGATTCGACATGGTACGGGGCGGTACACCGTCGTACTTGTCGAGAATGGTCAACACATTCGGGTTTAACGGTATGGCAACTCGTG
Source organism: Spirosoma sp. (assembly GCA_035296465.1). Classification (GTDB taxonomy): domain Bacteria; phylum Bacteroidota; class Bacteroidia; order Cytophagales; family Spirosomataceae; genus Spirosoma. Next base: position 3,492 of record DATHAW010000465.1, on the reverse strand, counting down.
CCCCGGTCTTTTGCGTCGTCACGTTCAGAATCCGGCCCCCAAACGTGATGTTGAGTGGCCTTAATTCGGAGTAGTCCGAGAACCGCAGGCCAGTATAACAGCCAATCAGAAACAAGTCCCGCACACGGTCGAGCCGGGTGTCACTGGTCAGGTTGAGGTCGAACAGGGCCTGTAGTTCGTCGTTGCCTAAGTAAATCATGTCGACCTCCTCCTCAATCTTGCGAAAGTCCCGGTGTTGAAAGTCGGTGCACTGGTGCAACTCGTCGCGGTGGGCCTGTTTCAGCAGCATTTTTATGCCGTTCAGCACCGCCCCTACGTAGTTGAGCGATAGACCTTGTCCAGTCAGGAACTTTTTAGAGGTATCGTAAAATTTGAGCGTGAAGGCATCGAAGTTGATCGGGTGACCGGTAGTCCGCTGAAAGTCTACCAACGTTGCCCGGTACTTCATAAAGTTTTTGAGCGTACTGTCTGCGAACCGGGTATTTTTAGCGTTTAGGCGTCGACCGGCCTTTGCGTCTTCAACAAATCGAACGATATAGTTGGTAAACGTTTCGACTGTACTAGCCTTAACCGGTTCGGGTTTAACGGCCCTCACACGGCCTAACTCTTTATCGAGATATTGTTTCAGCAATGCGTTATTGATCGCTGATCTGGCCAACTGAATAGACGCCAGCACCTGAACGAGGGTGGCCCGGTGTCGGTCAAGTTGGGCATTAATAGTTTCGTGATCCTGACGAGTGGGGCGGGCCTTTTGATTAGTGTAGGCGCGCTGGTTTGTGATGTCCCACTGGTACGGCTTAATAAATTGGCCTATTGAATACACGAAACGGCAGTTGTTATAACGATAGACAAGGGAAGTCAGCGTCGAATCGGTAGAACGGGAATCTTTAAGTAGAAACTTAACATCCTTAGCCAGAGCGGTTTACATAATCTGTGACTTGGTTTGGTCTTGACCAAGTTACAAACTATTTCAATCCAGTTGACGGATTTACTTTATTTTATCGTAGTTCTTCCGGTAAAGTACAGTAAAGCAAAAAGGCTAATCAGTTGATTTCGAGCTATTTTAGCTCTAATCCTGATTAGCCTTTATTGATAAATTGTGATCCGGCTGGGATTCGAACCCAGGACCCATACATTAAAAGTGTATTGCTCTACCAGCTGAGCTACCAGATCGTTTCCCCGATTTGGGAATGCAAAAGTAGAGTTTACTTTATATAATCGCAACAGGTTACTTGAAAAAAGTTAATTGCTGGGTCAATTTCACCGCTTCAACGGCTTCGCGTACATCATGTACCCGTAATACGGATACTCCTTTGAAGAGCGCGACCGTGTTCAATACCGACGTGCCATTGAGGGCTTCATCGGCCGTGATACCCAGCGTTTTCCAGATGGTTGTCTTGCGGGAAAGACCGACCAGAATTGGATTGTCGAACAGGCGAAATGCCTCGAGCCTGCTCAACAATTCAAAGTTTTGCGCGGGTGTCTTGGCAAAGCCAAAACCAGGGTCAAGGAGGATATCGTGAATGCCCATTGCCCGTAATTTGGTCAGTTGGCCGGCTAATTCGTCAATTACCTCCGTCACTACGTTCGAGTAGGTTGCCAGTGACTGCATGGTTTGTGGCGTGCCACGTAGGTGCATCAATACGTAGGGTACGCCGGGCAGTTCAGCAACGGTTGCAAACATAGCCGGGTCGAGGGTGCCGCCCGATACGTCGTTGATCAGACAGGCACCTGCCCCAACGGCCTGCCGCGCCACCGAAGCCCGGAACGTGTCAATGGAAATCAAGGCCTGGGGAAAACTGGTCAGAATGGCTTCAATAACGGGTACGACCCGGTCAACTTCTTCGGCAGGCTGTACGTCAGCCGCGCCAGGCCGGGTTGAGTAGCCGCCGACATCCAGTAAAGTTGCCCCCGCTGACAGCATTTTCTGGGCCGTTTCGACCGCGTTGTCAAGGGCAATTCGGCTGCCGGTGAAGAATGAATCAGGCGTTACGTTGACGATGCCCATGACGGCCGGAACGGTCAAATCGACCAGGCGGCCCCGGCAGTTCAGCGTTTTTTTCGTAACTTTGGGCATTGGACAGGTTGTGGTTTGTTGGAGATGGTTAGCTCAAAAACCACAAATTCCGGCGGGACACCGCACAAACTCAAAAAAACGAATGAGTCATACGGAAACCGAATATCGGCAGATTATCCAGCGCTGCAAGGAGCTGTTCCTCAAAAAAAACAAGGACTACGGTACCGCCTGGCGAATTCTGCGTTTGCCGAGCATTACGGATCAGATCTTTATTAAAGCGCAGCGCATCCGAACGCTGCAGGAAACGGGCGTCAGTAAGGTGGGCGAAGGCATCGAGCCGGAGTTTGTCGGGATCATCAACTACTGCGTTATGGCCCTGATTCAACTCCAGTTGCAGGCAAGCTATACTGACCAAAACAGCATGGGCACCCCAACTGAAGCAGGGCCTCCCCGAATGGATATTCCAACCGACGAACTCGAACACCTATACGAGGGTCAGGTGGGCCAGGTTATGCAGCTTCTCTTTGCCAAAAACCATGATTATGGCGAAGCCTGGCGCGATATGCGCGTGAGTTCTATGACTGATATCATCCTGATGAAACTCCTGCGTACCAAACAAATTGAGGATAATCAGGGCAATACGTTAGTGTCAGAAGGCGTAGAGGCTAATTACATGGACATGATTAACTACGCTGTTTTTTGCCTTATAAAAATCAACACGGCCAGCCTGCCGGTTTAGATAAATAAAGTGGGCAGCCAGCCTGTCCGCGCTACGCATGAATCCAGTTATCACACAGCCAAAAGTAAAAACCGGTACGCCTGCTATGCTCTGGGCCGCCCGGATTGCCCGCTTTCTGGTAGGCTCCATCTTTATTTTTTCGGGACTGATTAAACTCAATGATCCGGTTGGAACCCAGATTAAGTTCGAAGAATATTTTGAGGTATTTGCCCAGGATATTCCCCTGCTGCATAATTTTTTCATGGCCCTGGTGCCCTTCACGCTAACCATGTCGGTGCTGTTCTGTGCCGCCGAGATCATTCTGGGTGTGGCCCTGATGGTTTCGTATAAGCCTAAAGTCACCACCTGGCTGCTGTTTTTCCTGATTACGTTCTTTACGTTTCTTACGTTCTATTCAGCGTATTTCAACCGCGTAACGGACTGCGGCTGTTTCGGTGATGCCATCAAGCTAAAACCCTGGACTTCGTTTGGCAAAGATGTAGTGCTCACCCTCTTGATTTTGTTCATTATTGGCCACCGCAACCGCATCAAGCCCCGCCGGACCGGCTGGCTTGTTGCCCTGACAACGGTACTAACTTTGGGACTGGGTATCTACGCCATTGAGTTTCTGCCACCGCTCGACCTGTTGCCCTACGCAGTTGGTAAGAGCGTGCCGGCCCAGATGAAACCATCGGAGCCGCTGCGCTATAAGTACATACTGGAGAAAGGTGGTAAGACGTCCACCTTTGAGCAGTAC
>DATHAW010000464.1:0-2249 GCA_035296465.1 Spirosoma sp. | reverse complement strand
CTGATAAAAGGTTTGTTGTACCTCCACGCAGCTAAAGCGCTCGACATACGCGCTCTGGGAGCCATTGAAGCCACAGGTGCCAATCTGGATGCGGTTACTCATGAACTATACCGGTGTTACAAAAAAGCCGACAGTTAGGTATCCAATAACTTCAGCTACGCTGTTACGGCCTCGCCACGCCGAGCAAAGTGTTCTTGATTAGATGCCTTTGGCAGCCAGATTTTCTCATCGAGCCACTGCCCCTTATCCCGGCGGCCGGGTCTGCGCTGAATTTTCTTTATTTATCAATCGACACTAACCCGGCTTCCGGGGCCACCTGACCCTGACGTCACTCAACGATCTTTTACACAACGAAACCCCAGGTTATTGCTCCCACTGCTGATTTCTCCCTTGCCCCGGCTCCCGGCTTTGTAGCGTACACAGTATTGATCGCTGCACAAAAAAGAACCACCCCGCTGTACGTGCTTCACCGCCCCTGGTTCGTCGGGGTCGTAGCTGTCCGATGGGCCTGTTGGGTTAAGGCGAACCGATTGGCTGTAGTAGTCCGGCCGGTACAGATCCTGGCACCACTCCCATACATTCCCGTCCATGTCGTACAGGCCGTACCCGTTGGCCGGAAACGATTTGACGGGTGCAACACCCACGAACCCATCTTCCTTTGTATTGTGGTTGGGAAAATTACCCTGGTAAATATTGGCCACCCACTTACCCGACGGCTGGAGGTCCTTACCCCAGTAGTAGGGTTGCCCCTCTTGTCCGCCCCGAGCGGCAAACTCCCATTCTGCTTCGGTGGGCAGCCGTTTACCGGCCCACGAAGCATAAGCCATGGCATCGGCGTAGCTAACGTGTACAACCGGTTCATTTTCGTGTCCCCTGATGGTGCTCTGCGGTCCGGCCGGATGTTGCCAGCTAGCTCCTTTGACGTACTGCCACCATTGTAGCGGATTGTCTAGAGATACTGCGTTCGATGATGGTGTAAAGACGGCCGACCCCGGCTTCAACTCAGCTACCGGCACGGTCGGAAAATCGGCTGGATTCAGGGGGCGCTCGGCAATGCTAACATACTTAGTTGCTTCAACGAAACGGGCAAATTCGGCGTTGGTCACCTCGTGCTCATCCATCCAAAAACCACTGACCGTAACGTGGTGTACGGGCCGGGCATCCGCAAATTCATCGGCACCCATCAGAAAGTCGCCACCCGGAATCCAGACCATATTGGCTGGTGCCCTGCGCCCCGAATCGGTAGAGGTTACCCCCTGCTTACCGCCCGTCTGGGCTGCTACACTGCGTTCTGTTTGATCGCTTACCGCCGACTGGCTCGACGAATTACAGCTTAGCAGAACCGTTATGCAGGTGCCCAAAAGCAATGGCCCGACGCTCAAACAACGCCAATAGATACCTGGCTTCTTTATTTTCATAATTATTTTTTACTGAATACCGATGCGGGCATACTTATCCACCTATAGACTCAATGCCCTATCCTAACAGCATTATGAGCTGCCCGGCACATCATACGTACTGTCGAAGCCGGGTACTCAATCTAACACATCGGCGTAATGAAAAATGATTTCGGCTGTTTGGCCGGACGTTGCCGGGCCTACGCTGCCCCAGACTAAACGATGAAATGCAACCAAACGAGGTGACGTTTAAACACACGGGTAACGGAGGTTCATTAGTTCCAGGTAAATAGCGGGTGTTCAGAAGGGGCTTGTTCGGCCTGCATTCGCTTCGTTAGGGCTTCCACCACGGCTGGATTTTGACCAGCCACGTTCTTCATCTCCCCCAGGTCGAGGCCCAGGTCGTAGAGTTCCAGCCGTTCGGGTTGACCAGGTTTTTTCAGCCGGATCAGCTTCCAGTTATCCTGCATCACGGCTTGCCGGAGTTCTCCCTCGTTGAATTGCCAGAACAAAACCCGGTTCGTTGCGGCAGCCGTAGCGTTACCCCGTAAATGGGCTGCCATCGATAAACCATCGATGCCCACAGGCCGCGGGGCGTTGGCCAGCTGGCAGAGCGTGGGCAGCACATCCCAGTTGGCCCAGACCTGGTCACTCACCCGCCCGGCCGGAACCCCTGGCCCCAGCACCAGCAGGGGCACCCGGATACCCCCCTCATACAGGTCACGCTTGATGCCCCGCAGCGGACCGTTGCTGTCGAAAAATACCGGGTCGGCCCCGGCTTCTTTGTGAGGGCCGTTGTCGGATGTAAAAAAGACGTAGGTAGTCTGGTCGAGACCTAATTCAGCGAGGAGA
>DATHAW010000463.1:0-5319 GCA_035296465.1 Spirosoma sp. | reverse complement strand
TCGGGCTGGCAGTCGTTTTCCTGCCCGACAAACCTGAATACATGACCGGGCTGATTATGATTGGTATTGCCCGGTGCATTGCGATGGTCATTGTCTGGAATGATTTAGCCAAAGGCGACCGGGTCTACGCAGCCGGACTAGTAGCCTTTAACAGCATTTTCCAGGTCCTGTTCTATTCCGTTTACGCCTACGTCTTCATCACTGTGCTGCCGCCCCTGCTGGGTTTGCAGGGCTACGACGTGAACATCACCATCAGCCAGGTAGCCGGGAGCGTGTTCATCTATCTTGGCATCCCGTTTCTGGCGGGCCTAATTTCCCGCTTCGTGCTAACCCGGGTATTCGGCAAACAATGGTATGAGCAAAGGTTTCTGCCCGCCATTAGCCTCATTACGCTTGTTGCCCTGCTGTTTACCATTATGGTCATGTTCAGCCTGAAAGGTCGCCTGATCGTTGCTATCCCACTCGATGTTCTTCGGATTGCTCTGCCGCTGACCGCGTATTTTGTCATTATGTTCTTCTCGGCGTTTTACCTCTCCAAGCGGACTGGCGCTGATTACGCCAAATCGACCTCCCTGGCCTTTACCGCAGCGGGCAATAATTTTGAGTTGGGCATTGCTGTAGCCATCGCCGTGTTCGGTATCAATTCGGGGGCTGCCTTTGCTGCCGTCGTGGGGCCGCTGATCGAAGTACCCGTTCTTATTTTGATGGTCAAATTCGCCCTTAAGCAACAATCGAAATTCAGTTCGCCCTAATTAGCCGTTTGGTTACCTGACCTTGAGCTGGGTTACGGCAACTGTCATGTCAACGCTGTGTCCAAAGACTGGTCGCATTACACTTACTGTAGTTGTCGCCGGATAACTTCTGCTTTTAAGGACACCTAAACGGTAACGTTGTTCATAGCAAATGGAGGGGCCCGCCCTTGTAGCGGTAGCCGTCAGGATGTACACGAATGATTCGCTACTTTTGGCAAAAAAGCTTACATTAGTCTCTTTATGACCAACGCCTAAATGCTGCAAAAAACCCGAGGTATTGCCCTAAGCTACATCCGATACCGCGAAACGTCTATTATTGCCCGCATTTATACCGAGGAGTTCGGGCTGCAGAGCTACATCGTCAACAGCGTCCGTACGGCCCGCAGCAAAAACAACCGCATTGCCCTATTTCAGCCACTGACGCTGCTCGACATGGTTGTTTATTACAAAAACGACCGCGACCTGCACCGGATTTCGGAAGTAAAAACAAGCCACCCGTTTCAGAGCCTGCCCTTCGACGTATCCAAATCCACTATTGCCATGTTCGTGACGGAGATGCTGAATAAAGTACTTAAAGAAGAAGCCGGCAGCCCGCCCCTGTTCCGGTTCCTGATCGACTCGGTGCTGTTTCTGGAAGAGGCATCCGTCAACTACGAGAATTTCCACCTCGCTTTTCTCCTGAAGCTGTCGTTTTTTCTGGGCTTTGGACCGGAGAGTGCCCGCGAGTTTGAGAGCCAGCTGCGCGAAAATTCGTATCCATTTCTGCCCGACGATGAAATGGAAACGGCGCTGAACGCCATGCTGCGCCAACCACTGGGGTCGCCTGTCAGACTGGCCCGTGGCTCGCGCAACGATATTCTGGACGCTCTGGTTGCTTACTACCAAATCCACCTCGACTCCATCGGCGAAGTGAAATCACTGCCGGTGCTTCGGGAGGTACTCGGTTAATAGGTGCTCAGGGGTTGTGTTCTTTACTTATTACCGGTTATCTTTTTTCCGCCGAACAGAGGTCCGGCCGGCAACTTCCGCCTGAAATTTAATTTTCAACTGCCGGTCCAGATCCTTATCTCGTGGCACAAAAATACTGGTTTTGCCATCCGTAAATTTAAGCATCCAATAGGCGTAATCGGTAGTAGGAGGAATGGAGGTGTAAACGGGCTTGCTCATAATTGGGATAATGGGATAAAAAAGCAGATGCCCCGTAAGCCACATGGCCAGGGGCATTAACCTGACTTTCTGGTGAATAAAAAAGGCCTGAAAACGCATGGAAGTGGAAGGACGTTATGTCCGGCCACCTTACGCTGTTTTCTTTACGTCAATTGCGTTTGGCCCTTTGGGAGTCATCGTGGTCGAAAAACTCACCTTATCCTGTTCGTTGATTGGGTCGACCAGGGCGTTTATATGCACAAAAATACTCTCCTGCGTTTGCAGGTCCTTGATAAAGCCGTAGCCTTTTGACGTATTGAAGAACGTTACTACTCCCTGACGAATCACCTCCTGCACGGGGCCGTCTTCCTGCTTGGGAACACCAATCTGAATGTCTTCCTCGTTTATCTGTCGCTTCCGTCGGGGATCGGGCGGGGTAGACGTAATATTGCCATTCTCGTCCACATACGCCAGCATCTGGTCGAGCGCCTGCCCTTTTTGAGCATTAGCTTTCCGGTCTTCTTTTTTTTCCTGCTTATCGTTTCTCTTTTTTTGCCTTACTTTTTCTTTTTCCTTCTTACTATACGTTTCCATATTGTGTGTTTATTCCCGAGGGCGTATCATACTGATAAACAGCAGGATTTTAATTCGGGAGTGGATGCCCTATTGAAATCAAACGGCCTGATTCAAATACTATAACCCAGGCCCTTACCTATCGAACCCCAGAAAACGCAAATAAGTTGTTTATTAGTCGTTTATCGCTAAAAATAGTCTATTTATGGGATAAATGGCCTGAGCTTATCGATGGCGCGGCACAAGCTACACCTTCCGCTTCAGTTCGAAATGTTGCCCCAGGTACAGCCGCCGAACCTGCTCATCATTGGCCAGTTCTTCGGCAGACCCCTGTTTCAGAATTTTACCTTCAAACAGCAGGTAGGCCCGGTCCGTGATGGACAGCGTTTCGTTTACGTTGTGGTCGGTGATGAGGATGCCGATGTTGCGGTGCTTGAGTTTGGCGACGATGCTCTGAATATCCTCAACGGCAATGGGGTCGACGCCCGCAAATGGCTCGTCGAGCAGAATAAACTTTGGATCGACTGCCAGCGCACGGGCAATTTCGGTACGTCGGCGCTCGCCCCCGGACAGGACCTTGCCTTTGCTTTTGCGAACGTGGGTCAGGCTGAACTCCTCCAGCAGTTCTTCCACTTTTTCCTTTTGCTGCTTTTTGGGCAGATCCGACATTTCCAGCACGGCCAGTACGTTCTCCTCTACCGACAGATCCCGGAACACCGAGGCTTCCTGCGCCAGGTAGCCTAAGCCGAGCCGCGCCCGCTTGTACATGGGTAGGTCCGTTACGTCAATATCATCAATAAAGACCTTGCCGCTGTTGGGTTTCACCAGGCCCACGGCCATGTAAAACGAGGTTGTTTTGCCCGCCCCGTTTGGCCCAAGCAACCCCACAATTTCGCCCGTTTCAACCTGATACGATACGTTGTTGTTGACCAGCCGGGAGCCGTATTTCTTGATTAAATTTTCGGTTCTGAGAATCATTCGATTAGATAGCCCGCGCTTTCTGGTGCAAAATATGCCTGGAAACCCCCTCAACCAACGGTTTAGTGCGGGTTGGGCAATAAACCACCGGATCAGTCACACTTTATGTCTTTCAGCATCAACTGGAGCGTTACGTTGCCATTATAAAAATTCTGTTCCACCTGGTAGCAAATACAAAACGGCTTCCCCGCCTGCAACTGATCGGCACAATGGGCAAAACCGAAACCGACGGCAGTCATGGTGTGGCCTGTCCGGCGCTGACGCACGTTGATTTTCAGGTGTTTCTCCTTCATAATAGTGGGTTCACTAACCAGGTACACGTCCTCGGTCATAAACACCGGCTGGGGGTTGTGCGGTCCAAACGGCCCCATCTGCTTCAGAATCCTGACGAGTTTGGCGTCAATTTCGCTGAAATCCAGCGGCAGGTTGATGTCGATCAGGGGCGTCAGGTGTTCCTCTTTAATTCGTCGCGACACCACCGCTTCAAACTTCCTCCGAAACGCGTCGATGTTGTCGACCGGCATGGTCATGCCCGCTGCGAAGGTGTGCCCGCCAAACTGCTCCAGCAAGTCGGCGCACTCCTCAATGGCTTCATAAACATCAAAGCCCGGCACCGACCGCGCCGAACCGGCCGCTTTGTCATGCGATTGCGTCAGGATAATGGTGGGGCGGTGAAAATGCTCGATGCACCGCGACGCCACAATCCCGATTACGCCTTTGTGCCAGGTAGCATCGAACAACACCGTCGTCTTGGCGTTGGTCATCGTTTCGTTTTCCCGGATCATGGCCAGCGCCTGCTCAGTCATGCTGCTGTCGAATGTCCGGCGGTCGTTGTTATGCTTGTTAATGGCCATGGCGAAGGCATCTGCCTCCTCTTCCGACTCCGCCAGCAATAGGTGAACAGCCGCTTTGGCGTGCTGAATACGGCCTGCCGCGTTGATGCGCGGCCCCAACCCAAACACCAGATTGGTAATGCTCAGCTCCTGCGAAAAGCCCGCTATTTTAATCAACGCTTTCAGACCGGTACGCGGTGCCGTGTTAAGGTATTTTAAGCCATAATGCGCCATTACGCGGTTCTCACCCGTGATTGGCACAATATCCGACGCAATACTGACAGCCACCAGATCCAGATACGGGTATAACACGTCGAGCGGCAGGTTTTGGTGGAGGCAAAATGCCTGGAGGAGTTTGAAGCCCACGCCACACCCACTCAGTTCTTTGTACGGATACCGGCAGTCGTCGCGTTTGGGGTCGAGCACAGCGGCTGCGTCGGGAAGTTCAGCACCGGGGCGATGGTGATCGCAGATGATGAAGTCAATACCCAGCGCTTTAGCTTCGGCTACGCGCTCAACGGATTTGATGCCGCAATCGAGCGCAATAATGAGCGAGAAGCCGTTTTCAGCAGCCCAGCGGATACTCTGCTGCGAAATGCCGTACCCCTCTTTGTAGCGGTCTGGAATGTAATGATCTATTTTTACGTGGTAATTCTTCAGAAAACCGTAGACCAGCGCCACGGAGGTGGTGCCGTCGACGTCGTAGTCCCCATAAATCAGAATTTTTTCCTCATGGCCGGGCCGCATCGCCCTTTGCAGGCGCAGGATGGCCCGGTCCATGTCTTTCATGCCGAATGGATCATGAAGATGACTTATTTCAGGCCTGAAAAACGACCGGGCCTGCTCGTACGTATGAACACCCCGCTGTACCAGCAAAGCCGCCAGGAACGGACTGATGCCAAGCGAACCCGTCAGCGACTCGATGGCCGACCGTTGTTCCGTTGAATCAGGAAATGGTTTGGTGGTCCATCGTTTTGACGGAGGGGGCGGCTGGGCTATCATAATTGCAAGATAATTCCGTTTTTTAGAAAAACATT
>DATHAW010000462.1:0-5196 GCA_035296465.1 Spirosoma sp. | reverse complement strand
CCCAATAAAGAGCTGTAAATACGAAAAGTAGCGGGCGTGTTGACGGTTATCGCTGGTTGGCTGGTGCGGTTCGGGCTCCTCGTGGAGATAAGCGATTGAATAGATCTGAACCAATAATGCCACAAAATGGACCAGTACCAGCATCAGTACTGTAAGCGCATCAAGCCGGAAGCTAACTCCGAATGACACGTTTGAGAACGTTGCCCAATCGGTTCGGAATGTCACTGGATCGACGGGCAGATTTATGGCCAGCAAAATCGACAGAAGTAGTCCTATGCCTGTTAATCCAACTGCCAGTCCGCCCGCTACATGCCGATTTGCCTGCGTTAACGCTAAGAAACCAGCAAAGGGTAGTAAGATGACACTGGATAACAGAAACAGATTAGGCATTGAGGGCTCGGCCATTACAGCCGCAAATATCCAGAATGTGCAATGGGGAAGCAAACCGCTTTTACGCGGTTTTTAGCCAGCCCGTCACACTCAGTCGTTCGCGGGTGGCGGGAAAAACCTCGTGTTCCAGTTGTCCGCTGTCGAAACAAATCAGGCGCCCACCCACCGGCGTTACCGTAATCTGCCGTTCCGAACCGTCATCTCCGGGTAGATACATGGCTAATTGTCCGCCATCGCTCTCCTGCCAGTCAGCGTTGAGGTAGCAAACCACCGATAGTTTCCGGCGCGAATCGCTCCTGAACCGGTCCAGGTGTCGTTTGTAAAACGTACCTGTCGGGTATAGAGCGTAATGAAACTCGTACTCACGTAAACCAAGGTAGCACGTCTGGTTGATGTACTGAACAAACTGGCCGATTCGTTCTAAAAATGATGCTTCGTCGTCTGTAGCCGTGGTTTCATCAAGCCAGAGAATTTCGTCTCCCCGGATGGCCGCTGTAACGGTTACCTGCCCGTTGCCTACGCCTGCCAATCGAAACTGCCCGGCTTCGCGCCGGTTGCGCAAACAGGTACGGAGAGCGGTTACTTCGGAAGGCGACAGGAAATTATCCATGATGCCGTATCCTTCCGTCAATAGTCCGTCGATGAGGGGTTCGTAGAAAGGATTCATGCTTAGCAATTCAAAGCATTACTGTTTCAGTTCCGTCAATTCGTCCAATTGTGCCGTGTTGAAGTGGCGGTAAACCTGTAATACAATCGCCAGCGCGACCGCCGACTCTGCGGCCGCAACCACCATCACAAATAAGGCCAGCATTTGCCCCTGCACTCGGTTTGGGTCATATTGACTAAAGGCAACCAGGTTGATATTAACGGCGTTAAGCATTAATTCGATGCCCATCAGCACTACAATGGCGTGCCGCTTGAACAGCACTACAGCCAGCCCGATGCTAAATAGAGCTGCACCAACAATGAGGAATAAATGACTGTCAACGGGCTGCATGGGCGCGGGGTTTAGTAGGTAATGCGGCCAGGTAGGTGGCACCGGCTAAAGCAGCCAGCAATAGGATACCAGCAATCTCAAAAGGTACTACGTACTCAGTCATCAGTTGTATGCCGACGGTGCGCACGGTTGTTTCCCAACCGGCCGGGCGCCCTAATAGACTGAAATTGGCCCGCACCAGCAATGTATAGAGCGCCATGAACAAACCGCCGGCCACCAGCAACGGCACAATCCATGAGAGGGGTGCCCCGGCACGGTTCATTGATACAATGCGGTTAGGCGTCTGGCTGTTGGTATCTGTGGTCCGTTCGGGTTTGTGGGTGAGCATAACGCCAAATATGACCAGCACTAGTACGCCCCCAACGTAGATCATAATCTGTGCAATGGCCAGGAAGTCGGCACTCGCTAAGACGAACAATCCTGCCGTTCCCAATAGGGTCAGCAACAAAAAAAAAGCGGCATACAAAACATTACGTGTCAATAATACCGCTAACGCGCCAACGAGTGTAAGGGCTGAGAAGGCATAAAAGGCTATTTGAATCACGAATTAATGGACGTTTGTGTCCGTATGATAGCTGAAAAGTTATGGGTGCTAGTATCCAACTGAGTATGCGTCGATATAACTCTATACTATTTATGACGCTGATTCACCACCCGGTTTTGGTCGCATGGTTGGGCGAAAGGCCGGTTTTGGTTTTGGCGGTGTCTCTACTTGCTTGGATGTTTTGGCAGGTTCATCAGCTGGAGGAGGTTCTTGAGCGGTTGATATCGGAGTTGCTGGTTCGCCAGTGCTAGACGGCCTCATGGTTGGCCTGAACGCTGGTTTTGGTTTAAGGCCAATTGTTTCGGGCTTATCTGGCTCCGGCATTACAGACGGCGTCGGCGGCTCCTGCTCGGATTGAGCAGGTTTAGGCGGTTTCATGGTTGGCCGGAAACTGGCTGGTTTCGTTGCCGCGGGTTTTGGTGTAGGCACAGACTGGATTTCTGGCGCTGGCTGGACGGTAGCTTCATCAGTAGTTTCTGATGGAGGCTCCTCCGCTGGCGGTACGGTTGGAGACACGGTCACGGTCGGCTTTGCCGTCGGTCTAAACACCGGCCTCTTGGCTTTTTCTAGCCCACCCTGGGCAATCTGCTGCATCTCGTCCGGTGTCGCATCGGTTAGGGGATGGTCAATAGCTCCATCAATCGAGTTGGCTGTGGGATCGGGCGCGGGCGTTGGTTTAGCCGTTGGCCGGAAGACGGGCCGTTTGGGCGCGGCCGGGTCGCTGCTCTCCGGGACAGGTGTTGATTTAGCTGTTTCCTTGGCAGCTTTAGCTGCTTCTTTTTCCTGAACAAACTGCTCGTACAGGGCCCTTTTCTCATCGGCTTCAGCGGGTGTTAGTTCCGCAAACTGGTACGTCAGCTTGCCTAGTTCAAACTCGCTGTAATCAAATTTTTTGTCCATGGTCAGGCACTCCGTTGGGCATACGGCTGTGCAAAGGCCGCAGTAGCAGCACTTGGCCATGTCGATGTCGAACTTGGCCGCATAAAGCCGAATGGGCGATCCGTCCGATGCCCGCCCGACTTCTTCTGTGGCTTTGATGGCATCGATGCTAATGCAATCCACGGGGCAGATTTTAGCGCACTTATCGCAAACGATGCAGTCTTCAATTTCGTTGCGGAGCCGGTAGCGACCATTGTCCGGAATGGGTAGTTGCTCGTGTGGGTATTGCAGCGTAACGAGCCCGTTCTGGAGATCGAAATAATTGTCGCTGGCAATACCCTCGGCTGTTCGGCGGTGGGTTGCATGGCGCAGGTGCCGCAACGTCAGGCTCAACCCTTTGAGCGTCGTCCGAATGCCGGATTGTATGTCTCGAAAGTAGGACATTGCAAAAGAGTGAATGAGTGAAAGCGCGAAAGAGCGGTGACAAATAACGTAGCGCTCTTTCACGCTTTCATCCTTTAAATTTCCGGGAATCGTGCTGGGTCGGTTTCGCTCATCAGCGCATACACCAGTTCGATTACGTCGTCAACGCTCGGTTTAGCGAAATAGTCTCCATCCGAGCCGTAGGGTGGGCGGTGCGCTTTGGCCGTAAGGGTGCGTGGAGCCGAATCTAAAAATTGATAGGCATTTTGATTTTCCAGCACCTGCTGCATCATGTAGGCCGATGCTCCACCCGGTACGTCTTCATCGGCAAACACCACGCGGTTTGTTTTTTTAATAGAATCGACAATCGAATGGTGCACGTCAAAGGGTAGCAACGTCTGCACATCAATCACCTCGGCGCTAACACCCATCTGGGCAAGTTGCCCGGCGGCTTCAACTACAATCCGGCACATGGAGCCGTACGTAACAATTGTTACGTCGGTACCCGCACATAAAATCTCCGGAACCCCCAGCGGAACACAAAATTTGTCGAGGTTGTCCGGCAGCCGTTCCTTTAGTCGGTAGCCGTTCAGCGACTCAATGAGCAGGGCCGGGTCGTCGCCCCTGATGAGCGTATTGTAAAAGCCAACTGCCTGCGTCATGTTGCGCGGCACCAGTACGTGCATACCCCGAAGGCTGTTTATCATCACGCCCAGTGGCGAACCAGAGTGCCAGATACCCTCCAGCCGATGCCCCCGCGTTCGAACAATGAGGGGCGCTTTCTGACCACCTTTGGTACGGTAATGAAGCGTCGCCAGGTCGTCGGCCAGGGTCGCTAAGGCGTAGTAGGTATAATCGAAGTACTGAATCTCGACAATGGGCCGCAGACCACGCATGGCCAGTCCGATACCCTGACCAATAATCGTTGTTTCGCGAATGCCCGTGTCGGTAATCCGGATGGCGCCGTACTTTTCCTGAAGACCCGCGAAGCCCTGGTTCACGTCGCCAATCTGCCCTACATCCTCACCCAGCGCCACCAGGCGCGCATCGCGGGCAAACAGACTGTCAAAATAGTGCTGCATCAGCAGGTAACCATCCAGTAAGGGGGCATCGTCAGCGTAGTGTGCCGAAATTCCTTCGACCCGCATTGGCGACTCCGGCGACTGGCTGTATAAATACGAATTGAAGCGGTCCTCGTTTTCGTTACTGGTGCGCTGGAGCCAGGCGTGCATTCCCTGCCGGGCGTTGCTATGGTCGGTTCGCAGCAACCGCATGGCTTTGCGCACGGCTGACACGGCATCCCGGCGCAGGGGCGTAACGGTGTTGCGCAGTTCCTCCCGAATGGCCATCAGTTCTGCCGACTTCGGATTATGCCGGGCGGCTTGCTGAAGCAGGTCGACGGCTTCGTCGAAATCACCCTTCATCGACTGCTGGTAAGCGTTCCACGCGCCGATTCTGGCCATTTTGGCCGCCTGTTTGGCCTCTGCTTCCAAAGCCTCCAGTTCATTATTGGTTGCGTAGCCGTTCTCGAGTATCCACTGCCGGAAAATCCGGTTGCAATCATGAGCCGCTTCCCACGCCAGCCGTTCTTTGGACTTATAGCGTTCGTGCGAACCGGATGTCGAGTGGCCCTGTGGCTGGGTCAGTTCCTGCACGTGCACCAGCACGGGCACATGTTCGCTGCGGCAGATGTGGGCCGCCTGCTGATAGGTTTCCAGCAGGGCCACGTAGTCCCAGCCCTTCACAGTAAACAGCTCAAAGCCTTTGTCGTCCTGGTCGCGCTGAAAACCAGCCATCGCTTTCGAGATGCTCCCTTTCGTTGTCTGAAATTCAACCGGAACCGAAATGCCGTAGCCATCGTCCCAAACCGACATCAGCAGCGGTACCTGTAGCACGCCGGCCGCGTTCATGGTTTCCCAGAACATACCCTGCGAGGTAGACGCGTCGCCAATAGTGCCAAAGA
>DATHAW010000461.1:0-3852 GCA_035296465.1 Spirosoma sp. | reverse complement strand
ACCAAAACGCCCAGCATCAAAACAGACAGCAATTTCTTCATAAGGTCAGGAACGGGTTAAACCAGCGTAGTTGGCCCGATAGCATTAGATAAAGAGTAACAGATGCTTGCTAACTTATATTGAGTTATTTACAAACGATGGCACCCAAAAACCCTATTTACAGATTGGTATAGGACAGCCAGTTACTGCTTCATGGCTGCGTAGTTTTTGTAAAAATACGGGATGGTTTCAATGCCTTTGTAGAAGTTGAACAGCCCGTAGCTTTCATTGGGGGAGTGAAGGGCGTCGCTGTCTAAGCCAAATCCCATCAAGATGGATTTAATTCCCAGCTCCTGCTCAAACAAAGCCACGATGGGAATGCTGCCCCCGCCCCGCGTAGGAATGGGTTTCTTACCCCAGGCATCTTCAAACGCTTTGCTGGCAGCTTCAAACTCGACCGAATCGACGGGCGTTACGTACGGAAGACCGCCGTGGTGGGGGATTACCGTAACGCTGACACCGGCGGGAGCAATGGCCTTAAAATGAGTGGTGAACAATGCTGTAATAGTGTCGGGGGTTTGATTAGGTACCAGTCGCATACTGATTTTGGCCGATGCTTTTGAGGGCAGTACCGTTTTAGCACCTTCGCCCGTATAGCCTCCCCAGATGCCGTTTACATCTAACGTTGGCCGGATGGAGGTCCGCTCGTTAGTCGAGTAACCGGCTTCGCCCATTACGTCGGCAATGCCAAGATCGCGCTTGTAGTCGTCCAGGTCGAATGGTGCTTTTGCCAGCTCAGTCCGTTCGGCATCGCTCAGATCGGCAACGGCGTCGTAGAAACCGGGAATAGTGATGCGGCCATCGGCGTCGTGGAGAGACGCAATCATACGGGCCAGTACGTTGATCGGATTGGCTACGCCACCGCCGTATACACCCGAATGCAAATCTCGGTTAGGGCCCGTTACCTGCACTTCCACGTATGACAGGCCCCGCAGGCCCGTTTCAAGGGAAGGGGTTTCGTTTGAGATGATGCTTGTGTCAGAGATCAGGATAACATCGGCGCTGAGCATGTCGCGATGCTCAGCCACGAACAGACCGAGGTGATCGGATCCAACTTCCTCTTCCCCCTCAATCATCACCTTCACGTTGCAGGGCAGGCCATCGGTGGCCAGCATGGCTTCGAGCGCCTTGATGTGCATATAAAACTGTCCCTTATCATCGCAGGCACCCCGTGCATAAATCCGCTCATTGCGAATAGTGGGCTCAAACGGGGGCGTCTGCCAGAGTTCGTAGGGATCAGCCGGCTGTACGTCATAGTGGCCGTAGACCAGTACCGTCGGGCGGGCGGGGTCCACCATTTTCTCGGCATACACAATGGGGTGGCCCGGCGTTTCATGCAGTGCAGCCTTGTCTAACCCGGCGGCAGTCAGTTTGTCCCGGACAAACTCAGCCGCCCGCCGAACATCGCCTTTGAAGCCAGAATCTGCCGAAACAGACGGAATACGTAATAATTCGAGCAATTCGTCCAGAAACCGCTGCTTGTTTTCCTCGAGGTATGTCTTCATTAGCGTCTTTACTTGTCAGCCAATAAGTATTTATTGTCAGTCCAGCTAAAACAAAACATTGACTGACGACTATCAAAAATTCGCCCCGAAGTTACGCCATTTCGTGCAACCTCAGGGCGCATACAGGTCATAGAAATTGGTTTAGGCTGCGTTGCGTTTCCGGCGCAACCGAATCAGCACGGTACGGTTCTCCTGCCCCCGCAGCAGCCGTCCAATGTTTTTCTGGTGCGTAAGGACAACCATCAGGAAAACAATAAAACCAAATACTATAAGCAGGGGACTTTCTTTTTCACCAAAAATACGCAGCAACAGGAGCACGGGGAAAGCCAGAGCCGCCAGTATTGAACCCAGAGAAACGTACTGCGACGCGATGACGACCAGCAGAAAAATACCAATGCAGACGAGCGCCATTTCGGGGTGAACAGCCAGGACCATACCCAGCAGCGAGGCCACCCCTTTACCTCCTTTAAACTGCGCAAAGACGGGGTACAGGTGACCAATAACGGCCAGGAGACCAAAAACTATTTTAAACGTCAGCATTTCGGTGGCGGTGATGACACCAGTGTACCAGAGCAACGTAGCCATAATGGTTGCGGTATACCCTTTTAAAACGTCTACCAGCATGACAACTGTGCCGGCCCGCTTACCAAGCACTCGGAATACATTGGTTGCTCCGGCATTGCCGCTGCCGTGCTGGCGTACGTCGATGCCAAAAAAACCTTCACCGTACCAAACTGCCGTTGGAATGGACCCGATCAGATAAGCTGCTACACCCGTAGCACAAATCAACATACTGTTCATCAGGAAAACTGTCTCAACAGCCGTTGGTAAAAGAGTATGACAGACTGAACCGCCGAATGACGAGAACAGAATAAGGTCCCAAAATTAAGATTTAGTTACTAACATATCAACAGGAAGCCTAACGCAGTCTCCAGTTACAACATCACTAACCACATTATGGCTTATTTCCCACCAACAATGACTTCGCGCAGGTCGTCCTCGGATAGGTAGCGCCCAGCCATTTCCATAACATCCGCCGACGTAACGGCCCTTACGCGCTGGATGTAGGTCGTCAAAAAATCGGTAGGCAGTTCGTCCAGTAAAATCACTTTATGGCGGTCGGCGATCTCGAACGGCGTGTTAAGTGAACCAACGAACTCCCCGGCCATGTAGTTTTTTACTGTTTCCAGCTCATCAGCTGAGCTGGGTTCCGTTTGCAGAATATGAATTTCTTTCCGAATCTCGTCGAGGGTCTGCTGGGTGTTCTCTTTATTAACGTCGGTACCAATCAGAAAATAGCCGGCGCGCCGGAACGATGGCATGTTCGACGAGATACCGTAGGTGAATCCTTTTTCCTCCCGGATGTTTTTCATTAGCCGGGAGCCAAAATACCCGCCCAAAATCTCGTTGGTAACCAGCATCTTAAAGAAATCAGGATGGGACCGGGTAAACAGCCGTCGGCCCAGTCGAATGGACGATTGTATGCTGTCAGGCTTTTCGGCCAGCACGGGGAGGGTATCATCCACGGGTAAACCACCCACAAAGGCAGACAAGGGGTCGGTACGCACCGGAAGCTGACCCAACGTCTGGTTGATTAAGACTACTTCATTCTCAGATGCAGAACCGGCCAATATGATCTGAAAAGGTCGGTTGCGTATGGCCCGCTCATAAAAATCAACAATACCGTCGCGGGTTAGTTGTTCAATGGCTTCAGGCCGCTGACTGCGCCCGTAGGGGTGGTCCAGCCCAAACAGTTTTTCGCGAAACAGTACTCCGGCCAGGTACGCGTTCTTTTCGTAATTGACGCGAAGGTTCTGGAGCGTAATATTCCTGAGTTCATCGAGTCCTTTTTGCGGAAACGTAGGCTCGCTGAGGAGTTCGTTCAGGAGCGGCAAAACATCGGGCAGGAACTTAGTCAGGCAATAAACCACCAAGTTGGCCCGGTCAGGGCCACTGTTAAGTTCCACAAATGCCCCGTAGCGGTCGAAATACTCGCTGATCTGAGCCGACGAGCGCGAAGTTGTTCCCTCAGCCAGCATTTTTATGGCAAAAAACGCCGTGCCCGGCCGGTCCTGCACCAGCCGTTCCGTTGGTGTATTGCCCTGTATGGTTTGTTCATACCACGTACCGGCATCAAATACGCACTCTAACCGCAGCACGGGCTGCTGCTTAACGGCAATTAGATACAATGGAACCCCATTGTCGAGCGTGTGCTGCTCAACGGCGGGCAGTTGTATTTCCTGAATGGCCTGAAATGTAGGCGACTGGGTTCTATCGAGAATCATCGGGCGTAAAACCTATGAGATGG
>DATHAW010000460.1:0-3939 GCA_035296465.1 Spirosoma sp. | reverse complement strand
TAAGACCTACGTGTCGAAGAACAACCTGGCCGGAACCCTGACCGCGTCGGGTTTGTACTACGTCATCACCAATCCAAATCCAGCCGGCAAATTGGCAACCGTTGGCGAGGAGCTTGAGTTTAGCTACAAAGCGACGAACCTAGAACGACAACTCGTCGATAGTTCAGCCGCTGCCAGCCCTGTTTTCTACCCGCTCGGAATCGGGTCGGTTTTTCCGGGTCTGGAGCAGGGACTTAGCCTGATGCGTGAGGGGGAGAAAGCCGTTCTTCTTATTCCGTCGTACTTAGCGTATAACTCGGATGCCAAAACCAATCTGCCCGCTTATTCAGTGGTCCGTTTTGACGTAATACTAAAGCGGTCTCGAACCGAAGAGCAGCAGATCAACGAATATGTGGCGGACTACATCGCCAAAAATAAGCTCATACTGACGGAGACAACGGCCAGCGGGGTGCGGTTCATCCGAACGAGCCCGCCAGTAAGCGCCACTGCTGCCGCTGCTCCCCCCGCTGCGGGACAAACCCTGACCATCAGGTACCTCGGGAAACAACTGCGGGCGGCTACCGCTTTTGACAGCACCGGATCGGGCACGTTCGACGCCGTACTGGGACAGGGAAAGTACGTAAAAGGGTTTGAGGAGGGTTTGTCCAAATTAAAGGTCGGCGAAAAAGCAACGATTATATTTCCGTCTTCGCTGGGTTACGGAAAGCAGGGAGTGGTGAACAGCAATCGGTACGTAATTACACCCTACGCTCCGCTCCGTTTCGATCTGGAAGTCCTTTCGGCTAAGTAGCCTGTTCTGGTCAGCTCAGTAGCTTTTTGGCCTGCGACGCGTCGCAGGCCTTTTTTGTGCGATTCGGCCTGGGCACACTCAGATGAAGCTCATCGGTGGGTTTCGCTGGCCGTTACAATCACCAAGTTCAGCAGATGGAAATACCCGACATCATCGCCGTTTTTCTCCCTACCAGCGGATGCATATCAGAACATATGAGTAACAACCACATATTTAAGGTATTTTTGCGCTTAAATTAACATACAACCTATGCAGACTTATTACAACACGAATCGTTTGGTTATACTGAGTGCAGTCGTTTGGCTGATAACCAGTATGGCCGTGCTGGCCCAGGGGGTTCGGGGCCGGGTGACGGATGGCAAAACAAATTCAGCTATTCCAGGGGCAACCGTTGTGGTTGTCAATACGACGCTCGGCACAACGGCCGACGCCAATGGCAGTTATGCCCTAAAACTGAACCCGGGCAGCTATACGTTGCGGGTGAGTTTTGTGGGATATGGCTCTCAGAGTGTACCCGTGACGGTCACAGCAGGAAACACGGCAACCGCCAACGTATCCCTGCAGGAGGGGCCAGCGAGTTTAAGTGAAGTAGTGGTGGTTGGGTCGCGGTCGACCCAGGCCCGTACCAGCACCGAAACGGTAGCCCCCATCGACGTAATCCAGTCGCGCGATCTGGTGGCGACCGGGCAGGTTGACATTACGCAGCAATTGAATTTTGTGGCGCCTTCGTTCAACTCCTCCCGCCAGACCATTGCCGACGGCACCGACCACATTGACCCCGCCACCATTCGCGGACTCGGCCCGGATCAGGTATTGGTTCTGCTCAATGGCAAACGCCGGCACAATCAGGCGCTGATCAATATCAACGGCACCATCGGGCGGGGATCAGTTGGTACTGATCTAAACGCCATTCCATCGGCGGCTATTGAGCGTATTGAAGTGCTACGCGACGGGGCTGCTTCCCAGTATGGTTCCGACGCGATTGCGGGTGTTATCAACCTCCGGCTGAAAGAGCGACCTGGTACAACCGTTAATGCGCAGTTAGGTCAGCAATACAAAGGCGACGGCCAGGTAGCGCAGATCGGCGTAAATCACGGCATCAAACTAGGCCAGCGGGGCGGATTTCTGAGCTTAACGGGCGAGTTTCGGCACCGGGGAGCAACCAACCGCGTCGGCGATTATAACGGCCCGGTGTATGTAAACTGGAACGTTGGACGTAACACCGTGGGTGGCGTAGCAGAAACAGATGCCGCTTACATTGGCCGTCGGCAGGGATTGTACAACGAGGACCAGGCTCAGATTCAGGCTAATAATTTCGATCTGTCAAATAACATGCTGATTGGCAACTCCCGGGTCGGCAACATTGGCGGTTTTCTTAACGCTCGTTTGCCCATTGGGGCCAAAGCGTCTTTTTATGCAACGGGCGGCATTAACTACCGCGAGGGTAAGGCCGCTGGTTTCTACCGTTACCCATTTCAAACAACGCAGGTTAACAGAGAAGCCTATCCAAACGGATTTCTGCCCAACATCGACTCCAAAATTAACGATCAGTCATTACTGGTGGGCGTAAACGGCGAGTCTAACGGCTACCGCTGGGACATCAGCAGTGTATACGGCGGAAACTCGTTCCGTTTCGACGTAACCAACTCCAACAATGCGTCGCAATTTGCGCAGGGAGCCAATGCCCAGCGTAATTTTTATGCGGGTACGTTGAGTTTCTACCAGAACACGACCAATGCCAGCGTGGCCAAAGATTATGGCTCCTCCTTGGGGCTTAAGTCGTTTAACGTAGCGGCCGGGCTTGAGTACCGAATGGATTTTTACCAGATAAAGGCTGGCGAAGAAGCCTCCTATCGGAACTATAATCCGGCGTCGGGCCGCGCTGGCGGTGCACAGGTTTTTCCGGGCTATCAGCCCGCCAATGCCGTTAATGCCACGCGTAACGTAATGGCAGGCTACGTAGATATTGAGACCGACCTGACCGACCAGTTGCTGATTAATGGGGCAGCCCGCTATGAGCAATACAGTGACTTTGGCGGCAATTTTGCGGGGAAGCTGGCGGCCCGGTACAAATTCAGCGAAGCGTTTTCGCTGCGGGGTTCCCTTAGCAACGGCTTCCGGGCGCCAAGCCTGCACCAGCGGCAATTCAGTGCCATTAGTACCGTGTTTGTTTCGACGGGCCAGGGGCTGGAACCGCGCCAGACGGGTACGTTCCGTAACGACAGTCCCATTGCGCAGGCATTCGGAGTGCCATCGCTCACGGCTGAGCGGTCAGTTAACTACAGTGTCGGCGTAACGTCACGACCTTTGCAAAACGTGAGCATTACGATTGATGCATACCAGATTGCTATTCGTGACCGCATCATTTATAGCAACCAGTTTACGAGGGGTACGGGGGGTGCAGGGTTAATTGTCGCTAACATCCTCAATGCCGCCGGTCAGCAGGAAGTAAATGCCGCGCAGTTTTTTGCCAATGCGGTGAATACACAGACACGCGGCATCGACGTAGTGATTGCAACCAGCCCCCGACTGAGCGCCGGCTCAATTGACCTGACCTTGGCGGCTAACTTCAACGAAACACGGTTGACGGGCGCCATCAAACGGCCAACTAACCTGCCCAACGACGCTACTTTCGGGAATTTCCTGTTCAACCGGCAGGATAGCGCACGCCTGACGCTGGCCCAGCCTAAAAGCAAAATATCGCTGACGGCCAACTACCGGCTCAATAAGTTTGGTGCTGTGCTGCGATTGACGCGGTTTGGCGAAGTTACCACCTATGATCCGGCTAATACCCTGCTCGACGAATTCTTCAGTCCTAAAACTATTACGGATGTTAGCGTGTCGTACCGGGTGGTTAAGAACCTGACCGTTACACTTGGGGCTAACAATATCCTGGATGTATACCCTGACAAGTTGCAGAAAGTGCTTCCGCCAACCCCTTCGCGCTTTGGCTCGGCTGTACTCGACAACTCGTCATTTGGCCGGTTTATCTACAGTCGGAATGCTACGCAGTTTGGATTCAATGGGGGTTACTACTTTCTGAATCTGTCAGCGAGTTTTTAACCACTAACCTCAAAGGCACTATCTTTTGAAAACTAAAACTCAGTTCAGGATGCGCAATAAGTGGCTTTTAGTCACTTATTGCGCAT
>DATHAW010000459.1:0-5196 GCA_035296465.1 Spirosoma sp. | reverse complement strand
GAGCAGGCAGGTAGCCAGTCCAATCGCCAACCCGATGATGTTGATGGCCGAGAAAGCTTTATTCCGGATCAGATTCCGCCAGGCGATTTTAAAATAATTACTGAGCATAGTTGAGAGGATTTCATTCGCTGCGCAAACTCTTCACGGGGTTCACCAGCGCGGCTTTAATGCTTTGAAATGAGATGGTCAGGAAGGCAATCAGGATAGACAGCACACCCGCTACGACGAAAACCCACCACGGAATATCAATGCGGTATTCAAAATCCTGAAGCCAGCGGTGCATGGCGTACCAAGCAATAGGCGAAGCAATGACAATGGCTATTAATACCAGCTTCAGGAAATCTGCCGAAAGCAACACGACGATATTGGACACCGAGGCTCCCAGTACTTTGCGCACGCCAATTTCCTTTGTCCGCTGTTGAGCCGCAAACGCAGCCAGGCCAAACAGACCCAGGCAGGAGATCAGGATAGAAATAATGGTAAACGTGCGGACAATTCGTGAAGTACGGGCCTCGGCCTGGTAATTCTTCTGGAAATCCTCGTTCAGAAACGTGTACTCAAACGGCTCGTTGGGACGTAACGCTTTCCATTTCTGTTCCAGATATCCCAGTACGTTTGCCATGTTGGCGGTATTGACGTGCACGATGATGTAGTTGAAACTGGGGCGGTTGTTGAGCATGAAGGCATAGGGTTCAATACGTTCGTGCAGGTCTTCGAAGTGAAAATCTTTCACCACACCAACAATTTCAAAGGAGGTCGACCGGCCCTGCCAGTCGAAGTTCAGACGCTGCCCAATGGCTTTGTTTTCGGGAATCTGAAACGTACGTAGCGTGGCTTCATTGACCACCAGCCGGTTAGACGTATCGCCCGGAAACGCCCGCGAGAACAGGCGGCCCTGCTTCAATCCGAACCCCATCGTTTGCAGGTACTCAAAATCGACCCGGTTGGTACGTATGTCATGTCCCTGCGTAACGGTCTGATCGGGACGATGAAATACCATATCGCTGAGGTTGGCAATGCCGGGGTAATACTGCGTTCCGGCGGCCGATATAACCTGATTGTTTTGCAGGATTTCACTGCGGAAGGCTGTGTAACCCGCCCGTGACTCGGCACTTCGGAACGGAACGGCAATCTGCTGATCCTGCACAAATCCCAGCGGCTTATCGCGCATGAAGCGCATTTGCTCCTGAATCACAAAAGAGGCTAGCACCAGTCCGACCGACACGACAAACTGAAACACAACCAGCCCCCGACGTAGCGACACCGCCGACAGCGAATTAGTAAGCCGACCGCTGCTGGCCCCGCCTTTAAGAACCTGAACCGGATTAAATAACGACAGGTAAAACGCAGGATAGCTGCCCGCCAGCAGGCCCGTCAGGAAGGCCAATCCAACGAATGCACCAATAATTTGCGGGTCAAACAACTCCTGAACAGACAACGTTTTGCCGGTGAGCTGGTTGAACAGCGACAGAAACACCGCTACTAGCACTATAGCGATAATTAACGCCAGAAAGCTTAGTACCATCGATTCGCCCAGAAACTGCCGCACCAAGGCGCCCTGTTCGGCTCCCATCACTTTACGAACGCCTACTTCGGCCGCCCGCTTAGCCGACTGCGCCGTTGATAGATTCATGAAATTGATGCAGGCAATCAATAGTGTAAACAGCGCAATAGATCCCAGAATGTACAGATAAGTGGTGCTGTTAGTGGGCGTAATCACGGATTGGAATTGGCTGTATAAATGCAGGTCGGGCACTGGTATTAAAATCAGTTGCCTATCGAAACCGACTGATTTCAGGTCCTTGCGGGCGTATTTTTCAATGAATGCGGGAAACTTCTTCTCCAACTGCCGGGGATCGGCCGGTTGCGCGTTAGTCCCTTGCCCGCTGCCTATAGCCCGTAGCCGTACGTACGTATAAAACATGTTGTTATTGGCAAAATCGAGCCGCCCCTGGCGCAGGAAATTGCCCATATCACCAGCATAAATTGGCACAAAAAAGCGAGCATCAATGTGCGAGTTGGTGTTGACATCCCGGTAAACGCCCGTTACCTTAAACGCTTCACCCAGGCCAATATCGCCCCCAATCCGAATGGTTTTGCCAAGGGCACTGGCGTTACCAAACAGCTTACGGGCCACTTCTTCGGATAACACCACTGATTGCGGGTTGGCCAGGGCGGTGTTGGCATCGCCCTCTGCGAATTGGTAAGAAAACAAATCGAAGAAGGTTGAATCGACCTGATAACCTTTGGTTTCGTAGAATGACAATGGAGCTTTTCCCGGCTCATTCACCTGGAGCAGGGCTTTCTCGTCGGCCGTGAACAGGCGTGTCATTTGCGCAATCTCCGGGTATTCAGCCTTCAGGGCCGGGCCATACGGGGCCGACGCTGTTGGGTGCTCCTGACCCGCATTCTGCCCAATAACTGATTTTGACCCTACCAAATAAAGATTATCGGCATGTTCATGGTACTGGTCGAACGACAGCTCGCTACGGATATACAGCAGCAGCAGCATGCAGCAGGTCATACCCACCGACAATCCAAGAATATTGATGGCCGAAAACGATTTGCTTCGGAGCACGTTACGCCAGGCGATCTTGAGATAGTTGCGAAACATGGTTCAGGGGATAAAAAGGCCTAAAGTAAGCGAGAAGGATTTTGGTGCGGGGTTGCATCGTCGACGTTCTGCTACGTTCCTTATTTTAGCGCATGCATTGACCGGGGTGGCGACTGCCATAGCACGTTTACAATCATCCACCGTCCATTTTCCTGAACGAGGTGCAGGTAGTCGATACCCCAGACAGCGGTAACTTTAGCCGTTGCCGTCTTGTCGGCCACCTCAAAAACCTCCACTGACCGGGGCGAATCAGCCCTTGTTCGCTTGCCGTCTTTGTTCCAGGTTTTGGCCAACCGGACCAGCGCGGGAAACGGCATTTCCAGTTGTTTGGAATAGGCCCCTGTCTTTTCGTCGAAAGAAAACCCGCGCTTTTGCAGCGTAGGATGCACACTCCGGTAAGCCAGCGTGGTATCAACATTATAGAACGCGTCGATATAGTCGAAGCAAGCCTGGCGAACCCCCGCTAGTTCATCGGAAGGTTTTGATTGGGCAAAAGCACCGGACACCGAGAGAATCAGCATAGCACTAGCAAAAAGATTCTTCATAGAAGTTAGGGGTAAATTATTCGGATCGTAATGAGACTACTGGATTTGTCAAGGCCGCTTTTCCGCTGTGACACACCGTTAGCAGCGTTATAGCTAACGCACTCGCGCTGGATATGTCGAAATCCACCATGACGATTCGGTTCGATACCCGTATGGCTGGCGATAGCTACAGCCATACCGATTGCCAGTCCGCCAATGCCAATATTGACAAAGGAATAGACCTTGTTTTTGGTCAGGTTGCGAAAGACAATCGTTAAATAATTCTTAAGCATATCGTACTGTACTTACTTGTAGGATTTAGCCTGCAAACAACCTGCCAGTAGCCAAAAAGCCCTTTTTACATCAGTTGACCGTGTTCCTGCATTTGTCCGCGTCCGAAATCGTACAGTTAATGTCCGCACGTGGACAGATTGCCGGGTCTATAAAGCAAAAAAGCCCACCGGGTGTGTTCCGGTGGGCATTGGTAACCAAAAATCAACATGCAATTGAGTGTCACGTAGCCAGCTGTCAAACTGTAAACAACATGGGCTGCCCACGACCGAGCCGTATTACATCGCTTTCTTTCCTTTTTTGCCTCTCGTGGTGGGTGTGGCAGGCACCTTCGCCATATACTCGGTGATGCTCTTCTCTATGCCTTCCTTAAAGAATGCGAACGATTCATCGTTTGATGATTGGCCCAGCGTTAAGGCTTTTTGGGCAAGGGGCAGCGCATCGGCGAACTTACCCATTTTACCCAGGATCTGCGATTTGACAAACAGGTTACGGAATGTTTCTTTTGCCGAAATAGATTTGTCGATCCAGCCCAGTGCCTGTTCCAGGTTACGTCCCTTTGAGAGGTTGTAGTTAGCCGCAGCCTGCAGCACGGCCGGATCGTCGGGCTTTTCGGCCACCGCTTTGTCGACGCCCGCAGCCGCGTTAGCGCTGGTGTTTACGGCCAGGTCAGCCGTTGCTTTAACGTCACCAAACAGGATGTTCATTTTGGCGGTGCTATCGGTTATGTCACTGAACCCAATGGTGAACGTTTCAATTTTTTCGCCACCCTTTGTAGGCTTGAGCTGAACACGCAGGGCGTCTTCGGCCTGTTTGTAGCTTTGCTCAGTAACGCTCATATTCTTGCTGAATATAAGCGTCCAGTCGTCCATAGATGGAATTGACAGGATAGCATACTCACCCGCCGGCAGCGTGTTGCCATTTACCATCACGTCGGTCGAGGTTGTGAAGGCTGTGGCCTGATTGGCACCCGTGCGCCACACTTTGCCCGTGGGCACAAAGGCATCAGTAAATGGCGTACGGCCTTTTAGACTTGGCCGCGAGTACTTTACCGTCAGGTCGGTGGTGCCAACGGTCTGCATGATGGTAGCACCAGGACTGGGGGAGGGAAGTTTGATTTGGGCGGTGGCCAACTGAGCCGCAAGGCATAGGGTTACACCACTGAGAACGAATTTACGCATGATTGTATAGATACTTTGGTTGACGGTTATTCCGAATAACAGGGTAAAATTGCGGCTTTTTACGCAGAACCCCAACCCGTGCACCGTCAAACACTCCTTAATTTACTCCGTCAGCATACGCCGGCCGACATAAATGAGCAGGCTATGACCCTGGCTACCATTGCTTTTGTGGAGCGGCATCCCCATTGCTTCGAGCGGTCGCTGCCGGCTGCTGAAATCTCTGCACCGGCCAGTCCTCAGTTGCCGGGCATTCCGTGGTCTGGCAAACCGGATCAGGACTTGCCGGGACACATTACCGGGTCTGCCTGGATTGTTGAACGCAACCCCATTAGCCCTGACCAACAAAGGATTCTGCTTATTCACCATCGTAAACTCGACCGGTGGCTCCAGCCCGGTGGTCATGCTGACGGCAACCCGGATGTGGCGGCCGTGGCGCTTCGGGAAGCGCGGGAAGAAACCGGTCTCCGTTCGCTCAGGTTCATGGCAAAACAGGAAAGACAACCGCCCATTTTTGACGTCGATATTCACGCCATACCAGTCCGTGGGCATGAACCACAGCATCTGCATTATGACATACGGTTTCTGC
>DATHAW010000458.1:0-7487 GCA_035296465.1 Spirosoma sp. | reverse complement strand
GTAATAGATATTGGCTACCATATAAGGCACTTCGGTTTGGTAAACCGGGTCTTTTTCGGCCCTCTTCAGGTCTTTCAGCGCGTCTTCGTATTTGCCCAGCTTGTAATTGATGTAACCCGCGTAGTAATTGGAAGCCGCCGTGTATTGATGGTTGGTCCGCTTCAGATCGTCGAACATGGGACCGGCTTTGGCAAACTCCTGCTGGGTAAAGTACGCATAGCCTAGTTTGAACTTGTAGTCAATCGCCTGCTCCAAACTCAGGTCAGCCGAACTTACCTTCGCGAAATATTCAATGGTCTTTTTATAATCCTTTTTAGCGTAATAAAACTGCCCCAGTTCGTAGTTGGCACTGGCTGCTTTCGGATGCGTGGGATGTTCGGCAATGAAGCGGTCGATCTGAATTTCGGCATCGGGATTGAACAGGTACAGGGCGCTGATTCCGGCGTAATACTGCGCATCTACTACTTTCAGGTTATGGCGTCCGTTTAGATTACCGGCGAGGCTATTCAGCCGGATGTATTCCAGAAAAGCTTTCTGGGCAGCCCCGTATTTCTGCTTGTCGAAAAGCTCGAGTCCGGTGCGGTAGTAGTATTCGTCGGAGGTCTGATTGAGCGTGGCCTGGGCCTGCGTTTCCGAGTTGAGCAGCAGGGTAAAGCTCCAGAAGAAGGATAAGAAAACGAAGGAAAAGGGCACGAATGGCTTACTGCTCATGGAAAGGTTATCGGATTTTCTGTTGCCAGACAAGGAAGTAAAAAATAATTTTTCGGCATTGAATTCTTCTGCATAAAATGATCCCTTAAATAAATGTGTACACGCCCTCTTTTCGAAAGCCACGAACTCAGACGTATAGGATTGAATGCGGAGGAAAAACGTAGACCCCGCAAATATAGTACGAGTGGGTTTACAAAAAAAGGAAGAAGCAGATTCGTTGAAAAGCGTTTCACGACGGTGCGCTTTTTTCTTTCTATGTCCATTTGTCGTACACTCCCGTCAAAGCCGAGACTTCAAGGATGATCTGTTTGCCCAGCGCTCGGCGAACCTGAATTGGGAGGGACTACTGTCCCAGGAGATGATGGACGAAATCAGATGACCATTCAGGCAAGCTTTTTCACTCTCTTCGGCGAGGGGTTGGGTTGGATTCCTGATAGGAGAACACGACTTTGATAAGGGATACGTTTGGGTTTCCTCAACACAAAATTACCCTTTTCACTCTCTCCTTGGTTTTTGTCCAGTAGTTATGACAGTTTTACCCATCTTGTAGGGCTATCCCTGAATCAAAGCTACATCCCGGATCTGCCGTACTCCTAACTTCACTCTTCGCGTGGACAGCCCATCTAAACAGGTCCCTCTCTTCATTTTTAGCAAGGCAGAACGTATCAATACAGATCTAAAGTTGGCCAATTTTTACCACTCAGGGCAGTCAGGGTGTCCTTACTTTTGCCTAACAATTATGTACCCGGTCATCTCTGATACAGAATTAGAGATTATCACCAGTAATGTTTTTCCTTACGCGAGGCAAAGATGCCAGTATCGCTGCCATTCCCTTGGTAAGCCTGCCAGCCCTCACTTAAGCACGCTCCTGCAAAGGATTTTGTAGTGAAAGCCGAGCAGGATTACTTCCAGGCAGGTATTTACTTTTTAAGTAAAAGTCAAGTAAGGCATTGAAGTACGCATTCAATTAGCTGGATCGGCCTAATCTTATTTAAATGTTCTGTCAATAAACGAGGATTACATTGGTTAATATTAATTAAACACCAGTGATTAATTAATATATCAACCGCCCACTCATTTGCACATCTACTTATAAGGTATACTATGAATTTGTCTCCTCCGGCCGTATGGCGTTTCGTCG
The DNA here is from genome assembly GCA_035296465.1 of Spirosoma sp. GTDB lineage: Bacteria > Bacteroidota > Bacteroidia > Cytophagales > Spirosomataceae > Spirosoma. Next base: position 5,635 of record DATHAW010000458.1, on the reverse strand, counting down.
GTCTTTCTTTGCTTGTTGTTTTTTTATTGCAAAGCTGCGCGGAAGTCTTTGAACTGCCGGCACCTCAGCCGCCTCCCCGCATCACCGCCATCAGCCCGGACAGCGGTTCGGCCGGCACGACAGTCACCATCACCGGAGTTAACTTCCGTAGACCCTGGCCGACAATGCCGTAAAATTCAACGGAAAGTTGGCCATAGTTGCCAGCGCTACCTCCACCCAGCTCATGGCCATCGTGCCGGCCCAGGCTGGTACGGGTACCGTGGAAGTAGTGGTGAAAAGCAAATCGACGGAAGGTCCAAAGTTTAAGTTCCTCCAAATACCAGTCATCAGCAGCATTAACCCGGTCACGGGGACGCCCGGTACGGTGGTGACCTTGAAAGGGCAGCATTTTGACACGACTGCCATCGGCAATACCGTCAGGTTCGGCGGAAAATTAGCGGCAGTCAACCGCCCGGTCACGGATACCTTGCTGCGCGTTGTCGTTCCTGCCGATGCCATAACCGGCGAAGTTACGGTCGCTGTTCGGGGCATCGTCGGGGTCGGACCGGTTTTCACGGTCATCTCCACGGGCGAGCCGGTGGTGTCCATCACCGGCATTTCGCCTACCAGCGGTACGACGGGTACGGTCGTTACCATCAGCGGGGAAAATTTCGGGGCGACCATCGCCGAAAACACCGTTACCTTCAACGGCAAGACGGCCACCCTTACGGAGGCTTCGCCCACCCAACTTAAGGCGACTGTACCCGCTTTCGCCGGAACGGGCCTGGTGAGCGTGACGGTGAGGGGCAAAACGGCCTCGCATACCTACGCCTGGCCAACCCCCGTCATTACCACCCTGGACCCCCAACAACGGACCATCCGGAACCGTCGTGACCCTGACGGGCAACAACTTCTTCGAAGGCGTACCCGCCAACAACGTGGTGAAGTTTAACGGCAAAACGGCCGTGGTCAACAGCGCCACCCAAACGCTCATCAGGGCCGTGGTCCCCGCCGACGCCGGAACGGGTCCCGTGACCGTGCAGGGCAGCACTGGCACCGGTCCTACTTTCACCTTTGTGGATACGCCGGCTCCAACCATTACCAACTACGATCCCAACAGCGGACAGATCGGCGATGTCATAGTGATAGTGGGGACCAATTTCAGCGCAGTAGCGGCCAATAACCTCGTCAAATTCAACGGAACGGCAGCCACCGTTGCGCAGGCTTCGGCCACCTTGCTCAGGGTAACCATTCCGCCGGGCGCTACCACGGGAGCCATCACCGTCACCGTCGGGGCCAAGACCGCTACGGGTCCCAGTTTTACGGTCATCGACAATTCCCACCATTACCAGCTTTACGCCCACCAGCGGCCCGGTAGGCACGGGTGTCACCATTACCGGCACCAACTTTGGCAGCAGCCCTAACACCATCCAAATCAAGTTCAACGGCGTGCTGGCTTCTCCTCAATCGGTCTCCCCGACGAGAATCATCACGGTCGTTCCCCAGGGAGCTACCACCGGCAGGATCACCGTGACCGTGAACGGAAAAACCGGTACCAGCGCCACTGACTTTACGGTGCCAACCGGAACATCGGGAAGTGTAACGGCGACGGGTAGCCTGCGTTACGGACGTGCCTATCACACCGCCACTTTATTAGCTGATGGCCGGGTATTGGTGACCGGAGGGTATGTTAATGATGGAATGAACGCCTCTTGTGAAATCTATGACCCAACAACCAGAACCTGGGCGCTGACTGGTAGTTTGAAAAATCCCCGAGCCTACCACAAAGCGTTCCTGTTGAAAAACGGAAAAGTGCTCGTCATGGGTGGTATCCCCCATCGTATCGAACCCAAACGTCTGTGAACTATATGACCCGGCTACCGGGCAGTGGACCGCCGCCGGTTCTATCAGCATACTGATATCCCAGGGAAACACGATTACTTACCGTGCCTCCCCGCTCAATGCGGTGATGTTAGCGGACGGCCGAATATTGGCTACTGGTGGCGGTTATTCGCAGTATGGCGGAAAGGCAGAAATCTACGATCAGTCAACCGGTCAATGGACGCTTACTGGAAACATGCCTGAAGGGGCTAGGATGCAACATACCAATACCCTGTTAAAAAATGGAAAGGTACTGGTGGCAGGTGGGGTGGTTAGCGGTCACGCAATGACAGCCGTTGTGTATGACCCGGCCACTAATGATTGGAGTACTACCAGTAGCCCCGATAGCACGCGCAGCGATGCTTCGGCTACCTTATTGCCAAACGGAAAAGTACTGCTGATGGGGGGGTACAACTCTACCTTACGATTTGCCTCCTGCCGGTTGTACGACCCGGTTACCGGTCAGTGGGCGATTACCGGTAGTATGAGCAGGGCCAGGAGGGGTCTAGAATCGGTATTGTTACCAAATGGTAAAGTACTGTACTGGTAGTAGGAGGCTCCATCTTGTTGTATTTCGATGTACAAAAGGCACCTTTGTGTGAAGTCTACGATCCGATAACGGGCCAATGGGCAGTTTCCGGCACAGATGAACCTCCCTTGTATGGGCACACGATTACATTGCTATCCAATGGCCAGGTATTGATTGTTGGGGGACTCGCAAACACTAGTGCCAATTGGCCTGCCTGCAAACTTTATATACCCTAATTCTTCCGGCCGTGAGCAAACTCTACTGTTACCTTTTCTATCTGGCTGGGTGGATAGCCATCACTAGCTTACCGACTTACGCCCAGGACCTCAGCACGCTCGGGAAGCAAAAGCCCGTGACGCTGAACGGCGGCCTTAGCGTGCGCACCATTTTTTATTCGGCCAAGGGCATCGAAGCCCGGCGCCAGCCCTTTTCCTACGTGGTGACCGGCGCACCCGTACTGAGCTTGTACGGCTGGAGTGTGCCGGTTTCCTTCGTTTTCAGTGAACAGGAGCGGAGCTTCCGCCAGCCCTTCAACCAGTTCGGCATGAGTCCCACCTACAAGTGGGTTACCCTGCACGCCGGTTACCGCAACCTCTCCTTTTCGCCCTACACGCTGGCCGGCCACACCATCCTGGGCGGCGGGGTAGAACTAACACCGGGCATCTTCCGGTTTGGCTTCGTGTACGGACGGCTCAACCGGGCCACCGCCGTCGACACGACCTCCGGCTTGCTCGAGCCGTTCAACTACACCCGCTGGGGGTAGGCAAAGGGAGCCGCACGGTCGATTTCAGCCTGGTGAAGGGCTGGGACGACAGCACCAGCGTACGACCCGATCGCCTCAGCCGGCGGCAAGTAAACCCCGCCGAAAACGTGGTGTTCGGCATAGCGGCGCGCACTACGTTTTTGAAGAAATTCTTTTGGGAAGGCAACGGAGGACTGAGTTTTTACACCCGCAACATCGGTTCCTCGGTCCGGTTCGACAGCACCAGCCTTTTTCCCTCTGCCCTAACGGTCGTGCTGTTGAAAGGGCGGGTACGGCTCAGCAGTAGCCTGGGTCTGCAACGGGATAATTTGCAGAACCAAAAACAAGCCACCAGCCGCCGGGTGATCGGGTCGACCAATCTCTCGGCCGATTTCACCGAACAGTTGGGCATCGACCTGAACTTCACCAATTTTTCCAGCAGCCAACGGGCAAGCACCCTCCTGGTCGCCGACAGCTTTCTGATTGCCCAAACCACGCGTAACTTATCGATTACGCCCCGCTACCTCATTACCAATACCCGCATGAACCACAGTTTCCTGCTTTCCTACAACCGGATGACGCTGACCAATCAGAATGACCGCACGGCCGGAGACAACAACATCCGGTCTAACAACCTCTTCTTCAATTACCAGGTAACCTTTGTCGAAACGGGCCGGTCGCTGTCACTTAATCTGAATTCGGCCACCGTCGACCTGGCCTCGGGTAAAAACGCCAACGAAGGCATCACCGCCGGGCTTACCAAGCGGATGCTCGACAACAAGATCACCTTAGGCATAAACAACTCTTTTTTGCGTGGTACCTGGGGAAATGGCCACAGCAGCATCCTCAACAACGGACTTCGGGCCGACCTGCTGGCCAGCAAGATGCACCGGTTCAATGTCGGGCTCAATTTTATTGGCAACTATTCGGAAGCCAGCAATACGGAGAAAAGCAACCCCCGGTACAGCGAATTCCGGGGCGAACTGGGCTACAACTTCAGCTTTTAAATGACGATATGCATATGAAGTCTCCTCTTTCCAGCTTGCAAAAACACTCCGCATCCCCTCCCAGCCGCAGGGCTACCATTAGGACACAAAATGTTTATCGAGCAACCAACCAGTTGAAGATTTGTTGGAAACGTCTTACTCCTCTCATTAGGACAATTACCGCGGCCTTCTTCTCGTGTGGCTTCCATCGGCCTAAGCGTGCTATTATCCAATAACACCACTGTAAGCAATCAGGCTGATAAGGATTCTTCTGCTTAGGGGCCTTTCCTTCATAGTTGTGATGAAGGGCTTGCATACATTGCAGCTCTTGCTGGGTAAAGCTTTCTTGTAGGGGCAGGGGTTCTTCTGCTTTAGCGGCTAAGTGCAAGAGCAGCACCTTGCTCACCGTCAGCAAGGCCAGCTTAATCAAGCTCTTGCCCGATTCTATATCGAGCCTCTCCACATTGAGCCCCTGATGCTTGAGTAGTGGAAACACTGGCTCAATGTTCCACCGCTGACTATACCACTGACACACTTGCCGGGCTTGTGCCAGGCTTTCAATGGGGTGAGTAGTGAGCAAGCGCCAGCAAATGCCTTTTTCTCCTTCCGGGGGGGCTTCTTCCCTTGCTTGCAGGGCATAGATTGCCAGCACTGCTCCTTTCAAGGCCACCGGCGCCAGCTTTACTTTCCCCCAACGTAAAACAATAGTGGCTGTGGGCTTTTTGCCTTTACTGCTTTCATCGCCCTGGAGGGTTAACTCAAATCGCCCTCCTTGCGGCTGGGTGTCTAAGTAGCCATAGAGCTTAAGCGATGAGTCAGCCAGACAACGATCCTGGGCGGAACGAATCAGCTAATGCGTTGGCTCATCGGGCAAGTGCTGGAGTAACTCAGTGATATCACCTTCCCCATCGGCAATCACGGAGAGTTGACCGGCGGCTAAGACTGATTTACTCTCTTGTCCAGCTTGTATCCAGGGCTAGCTCTCCTTGTCTTCAATGGCTTGGCCTTTATACTCTTCTTTGCTGGCTGGCTCAGCCTCTCTACTCCCCTGATCGAGGTGACTATAACCGATACAGCGACCCCTAGGGGCCCCTACTACCAAGCAAGGATGCAAGAAAAAACCTAAGTCCTTGTTATTACCAATCACGCCCAGCCCGCTTTGATCTTGGATGCTTTCAAAGTTAGGCTGGGTAGTGTCCTGGATGACCAGGTAATGCTGGCCTGCTTACAATCGGCATAGATGTATTGCTTAATGGCTTGGGGCTCCACCCCCTTATGGTGGAGCAGCCGATAGAAGCTCCGCTGTGGGGCAGCATTCTCTGCTAACTGGGGGATCAATACACACTGTCTTTGCACCATTTTTTACTAATCCATCCCTCTTTCGATCCGGGCATCGGTAAATAGCTGCTCCATATCCTTAACTCGTTCTTTACCCTATATACTCATTGACTGCTATGGGGGTAGGGGTGCTTTAAAAAAAATATCCCAAAAACTGCTCACTTGTGTCCTAATGGTAGG
>DATHAW010000457.1:0-3996 GCA_035296465.1 Spirosoma sp. | reverse complement strand
GACAGCGATCAGCTAATGGCTCATCAAGTCAGAACACGGGCCGAGTAGGGGCAATGCCCAGTTTTTTCGCGGCTGGTCCGAACTGGGCCAGGTTATTCACCAACACGAAGTCAACGTCTGCCTCCAACAGGGCAGCCAATTCGTCGGGCGTTTTGGCGTAGTAGTAATTGACGCGCACCTGGTTCTTACGGAGTTGATCCATCAGTTCTTTTCGGTTGTCGCCGTCGCGCAGGAGTTGAATAAAGTCCGCTTTCATGGCGATGGTTGCCGCCACGTACTGAGACGCGTTCCGGCGGTACCGGCCTTCGGCGTTACAGATCAGTATGCCCGGTACGACTTGCCGCGCGGCCTGAGCCGCCTCTTCTCCACAAGTCAAAAAAGCTTGGTGCTGCCTACCCAGTTTGGCTACCAGTTCTGCTGCCATTTTGCCCGTGAGAGCTCCTCCCTTCAGGTGACAGTTCAACCAGACATTGCGGGGCCTGAGGGCCAGGGTTTCTTCGAAAGTAGGCACGCTCGTACCCGCGAACTGCGGATCTTTTTTACTTCCCGCGTCCAGCCGACGAATCTCCGCCAGGGTCAGGTCTGAAACTTTGCCTTTTCCGTTGGTGGTGCGATCTACGCTTTCGTCGTGCATGATGACCATAAAGTTGTCTTTGGTCAATTGAAGGTCAAATTCAATCATCTGAGCACCCAGTGCTATCGCCTGTCGGAAGGCCGGCAGGGTGTTTTCGGGGTGGGTATCCAGGCAGCCCCGGTGGGCGCAAAGCCCCCGTTGTGGCATGGGGATCGGACCAGGCTGGGGCTGGGCCGAACACAAACCGGCCAGGGACAGGATACCCAGGAGCGCGAATAAGGTAAAACGGGTGTTGAAAGTATTCATAGTCGATTGCTTATAAGTAAAGAGCCATCAGTAATCAGCATCAGCTAATGCATTTGTTCTCTGAGATGCACGTCGCCATCTCTTTATAATTTATTGGGTCCTTCTGCTTATCCATTACCCATCCGTATGGCGCTTTAATGGGTAGTTAACCGATTATTTATTAAAGCTATTCGTAATTCAATGTCGTTAAGTTAAGGGAAGCAACTAAAAAATTAAATAAACGATTAGGGCTGATTCTCAACTCTCCAAGGTGATTCGCCACTGAGATTTTAAACCCTTGGAGAGTTTGGCGCTATCACATCAACTACAAACCCCTTTAAGCCTTAACTAAACGACATTAATTCGTAATTCGTAATTCGTAATTCGTAATTCGTTTTGGTATTATTTCTCCCACCACACTTTGATATTGCTGTTGTCCCCACCCATGGAAGCCACTCCCTCGGCCAACGCTTCGGGGTTCAGCGATTGCAGGTAAGTGGGGTAAGGCACTCGGGATGGGAACTGGTTTTCGGCGGGGATGCCCGCTCCGCGCGGCAGCACCGGGTAGCCCGTCCGGCGTTTTTCGAACCAGGACTGGTAATCCACGAAGAAGTAGGCGTAGTACTTTTGCTTCATAATCTGATCCAACTGGCTTTCGGCCGGGGCGCTCCCATTGTACTTCACGCCGGGCTGTTGCAGAAAACCGGCGGGCATGGTGACGCCCCATTGCGTCATGGAGGCGGCAATACCGGCATCGTAGTGCGCTTGCGGTGATTTACCGGTTGGAAAACCTTTCAGTTCCAGTTCGGCTTTGATGAATTCTACTTCGGCAAACGTCATCATCACGCCCAACTGCGGCAGGGTTTTTAGTCCCTCGCTGTAGCTGGAGTTCTGGCCAACGACGTACTCCTGTTTGGTCGGGTACCCGCTTTCGATACCCCGGTAACCGATCGTGCCGTCGGCTAGTTTTACCTGCGTGCTCCACACGGACCGGCGGGGATCATTGTCCGCGTTGAGCTTGTCCATGAAAAATTTCGTAAAGTAAACGCCGTGGTTCCAATCTACCGGACGGGCGTTGAAATACGGGTTGTAGAAAGGAAAAGTACCGGGATATCTAAATATGGCTTCGTCGGCATTGCTGGTAAAAACCGGATTGTTGGCCGGGTCTGACAAGATGGCGTTGATTTGCTGCTGCACATTGACTTCTCCCTCCCGTTTGGATATACGGAGTAAAAGCCGCAGGCGGAGCGAGTTGCAAAACCTTTTCCACTTGGCAATTCCCGGGTTCTTTTCAATCCCTTTCTCTAACTTATTGGGATCATTGATAGAGTTGTATACCAAGTCTCCCCCGTAAGTGAGCGCCTTACTGTCGTCGAAGAGTGTGTTGGCAAGCCGCAGGTTTTCCAGAATCCGGATGTAAATGTCCTTTTGCTTGTCAAAGCCGGGTTTGAGAACACCTTGCCTTGCTTGGGTAGCTTCCGAGTAAGGCACGTCACCGTACAAGTCCGTTAGGATAGAATAGGCCCAACTTTTGTAAACCAAAGCGATGGCCTGGTAGTTTTTTTCCTGTAAACGCTCCGAAATAGCGTATATGTCTTCAATGTCGTTCATATACCCGTAAAAATGGGTCCATACTCCCGCCCCCGGATTGACCACGTAGCGATGCAAACCCTGCCCGCTGGTACTGGACCGGGGCGCATCCACCTGCATCAATTCGTGCGTAAACTCCCGGCCGGCATTGATGCTGCTGTTGACGATGCGGTATTGCAATTGCCCCAGCATAACGCCGGGCGTCACTTGTTTCGGGCGGTTGGGATCGGTGTTGATTTCCTCAAAATCGCGGGTGCATCCGCCGATGCCCCACAGGGAGAAAGACAAGAATACAAGTAAAAGGCAATTCGGTATTTTTTTCATGGCTTAGGATATGGGTAAAAGCACGTTCTGGCAGGATGATTAAAAGCTGAGGGTGACGTTGGCACCAATGCTACGGGTAGACGGAAACTGCGCCAGTTCAACGCCCGGCGTCAGCGTGCCGTTGTTGAGGTTACCGCCTTCAGGATCGAAGCCAGGGAAGCGGGTAAAGTTGAACAAGTCGCGTCCGAATGCCGCCACGCTCATCTGCCTTAACCCAATCCGGTTCACCCAACTCCGGGGCAAAGTGTATTCAATCCTGGCTTCCCGGATTTTGAGGAAGGAAGCGTCGAAAATGTTGGTTTCGGCATTGGCGATCTGGTAGTAGTTGTCGTAGTACGCGCTGGCCGCTACGTTAACCGTATTGGGTCGGTACGAGCCGTCAGGTTGCTTCACGACACCCACTCCCACAATGCCCCCGTCGCGGCCCGGCAGGGTGATGCGGGTCTTACCCAGGGTATTGTTTTTGTGGTTGGTTTGCGAATACATACTGCCCCCGTACTGGCCGTCGAGCAGCAGGCTGACCCGTACGTTGCCGATGGTCAGTTCGTTAGACCAGCTTCCCCGCCAGTCGGCAAAGGCGTTGCCCCATTTTTTTAACTGCGGATCAAGGGGGGCCGGCAGGCCGTTGGAGCCGTAAATGATTTCTCCCGAGGGCGAACGCTGGAAACCCCTGCCGTACATATCGCCCATCAGGCCACCCACCCGTGCCTCAATGCTCACGTTGGTATTGTGGTTATAAATGATCTGGTTGTTAAGACCTTCAGTCAATTCGCGTACGTAACTGCGGTTCCGTGACCAGATCACCGTAGAAGTCCAGGTAAAGCGTTCGTTCTGGATGGGTTTACCCGTTAATCTCAACTCTACGCCCCGGCTGTTGATCAACCCGGCATTGATGAGTTTGTATTCATAGCCCGAAGTTGGGTCGATCGGAACCGCCAGAATTTGGTTACGGCTATTATTATTGTAATAAGCGGCATCCAGCCCCAATCGGCTGTTAAACAGGCGAAGGTCCAGCCCAAATTCGTAACTCGCCGTAATTTCGGGTTTGAGATCGGCATTGAAAAGGGTGTTGGTATTGGTGAAGTTGTTGCTGTAGATTTTATCGTAGTAGCGGGCCGTTTGGTAGGGCCGCGTATCATTGCCCACCTGCGCCCAGGAAGCCCTCACTTTGGCAAATGATACGGCTTGCGGTAATTCCAGCATTTCGTTCAGCAAAACGCTGG
>DATHAW010000456.1:0-1969 GCA_035296465.1 Spirosoma sp. | reverse complement strand
TCGTAGGCGAACGGCCGGTCGGGTACGATGGTCCGCCATTTGCTTTCCAAAAACTGGAGTGTGTTTGGCAACTGGCTACCAGAAAGCTTTACCAGCAAGACTTCACCACCCATCTCCGGAAACAGAATCAGCGGCCCAATTTTCTGTTTCATCGACGCAAAGTGAAAATCGGCTACTACACCCTTGATTTCGCCCTTGCGGTTGCCGCCCATGTCAATTTTCTGGCCGATAGCCTGTTGCGGTGTCCAGCCAAGTTCCTTAACGGCCGATTCGTTGGGGATGAAATGGTAATAATTCAGGCTGTCGCCGTCCGTGTGCCAGGCCTGCTCTACGTCGGCCTGGGTAATATTGCGGCCCGCAACCAGGCGGAGACCCATTGCCTGAACAAAATCTTCATCAATCTGCAGGCCCGCCACCATTTTATAATTCCCGTCTGGCATTGTCGCCCGGCGCATACCATACCCACCATTGACGAATACGGGCGACTCAGACGCTAACGAAACCTGCTGCACATCGGCGTTTTGCCGAAATTCGCTTTTTAACGTCCGTATTTTTTCTTTGACCTGTTTATCGACGGGCAGCATCAGCACATGGTCTTTTGTGTACCCTAGTTTCTTTTGCTGAATGAACGATAGCTGATTTCTGACGAGCAGAGTGCTGGTGATTAGAAAGGCTGTTATGGCAAACTGGAAGACAATCAGCGCCCGGCGAAACTGGCCGGCCCCGGTTGTTTTCAAATGGCCTTTCAGAACCCGAACCGGTTGAAACCGCGCCAGCACCAACGCCGGATAACTCCCCGCTACCAGACTAACCGCCATACCCACACCAAAGAGCAACAATAGGTTGTTGGGCTTGAACCAGATATCGACCGAAAACTGCCGGTCGGACAAAGCATTGAACAAGGGGAGCATCAGGCTGGCCAGCACCAGGGCTATTACTAAGGCCATTGACGTAACAATAACTGATTCGCCAATAAATTGCCCAAACAACTGCCCCTGCCCGGCTCCCATCACTTTCCTCACCCCTACCTCCTGCGCCCGCTCTACAGCTCTCGACGTAGCGAGGTTAACGTAGTTGACGCAGGCAATTAAGAGAATCAGCAGCGCAATGGAGCCAAAAATAGAAATGTACGTCAAGTCTCCATTGGGTTCAAAGCTGCCCTCTACGTCAGAATACAGATGGACCCGGCGCATGGGTTCGAGGTTATAAGTCAGGTAACTACCGGCCGACATCTCCTCCTTGCTGAACTGTGTTTTCATGAAACCCGGAATTTTTGCCTGCAAACGGGCAATGGCTTCGGGTGAGCGGAGCAACAGATACGTAGCGTAATTAGCGGAATACCATTCTTCCGTTTTGGCGGCCGGAAGCGTTATGAACGACGCCAGCAGATCGTATTTGATTTGCGAATTAGCCGGACAGTCCTCTACCACGCCCGTCACCGAATAGTCCCGGAATAAACCACCCGTATTGATGCGAAGGGTTTTTCCAACAGGATTTTCAGCGCCGAAATACGTCTGCGCGGTTGTTGCTGACAGCACTACCTGATTGGGGCCGGCCAGCGCTGTTTGCGGGTTTCCTTTGCGCAAAGGGAATGAAAATAAGCTGAAAAACGCTGAATCGGCGAAGACGAGTCGTTTTTCGGTGAATTGGCGGTCGCCGTTGAGCACGACAGCATCCCGATTGATCATGCGTACGCCCGATTCAACTTCGGGGAACTGCCGCCCAAACTCAGGAGCCACTTTGGTGCCCGTTACGGGTATCTTGTTCACCCGACCTTCCATGCTGTATTCCATCGTTACCCGCACAATGCGATCAGCTTTGCGCTGAAAGTCATCGTAGCTTAGCTCATGGGCGATGTACACGAACAGCAACAGGCACGAAGCCAGGCCTACCGACAAGCCAATTACATTAATACCCGAGAACACTTTGTTTCGCCACAGGTTGCGGAAGGCAATTTTGAGGTAGTTGC
>DATHAW010000455.1:0-3097 GCA_035296465.1 Spirosoma sp. | reverse complement strand
CTGGTGACCCAGATGCAGGGGGCCGGGTTGTCATTCCTCACTGATCAGGATGCCCGGCCCGAAGGCTCCGTGCATCCGGCCACGCACCTGTGGGATAACGGGGCTAACGCAGTGGACGAACTCCGTCGCGTGATGGATGTGCGCAACGTAGCGTTGAGCAATTTCAGTGAAGCAAAAATTCCGGTCGGGATGCCGATAGCAACGCTCGAAGAAGTATTTGTTCCCATGTATATGTTTCACCGCTATCAGGTTGAGGCAGCCGCCAAAGTGCTGGGTGGGCAAGTGTACACCAATGCGCTCAGAGAATCGTCGGCTACTGCGAAGCAACCCACAATGTCGCTCGTACCGGCCTCTGAGCAAAACCGAGCCTTGTCGGCCCTGCTGGCTACGCTGGACCCAACGTTTTTGGCCGTGCCAAGTCGTGTACTGGCCCTTATTCCGCCCCGTCCGTTCCGGTTCGACCCAAACCCGCGCGAGGTCTTCAAGCGTCATACGGGTCTGGCGTTCGATGCGCTGGCCCCACCTGAAGCGGCCATTGGACTTACACTACGCATGATTTTGAACCCTGAACGGTGTGCCCGGCTGATCCAGCAAAAAGCGCGTGACCCGCGATTGCCCGATTTGAACGACGTGTTTAGTCAACTGCACGGAGCCATCGCGAAGTCGCCCATGCTCAGCAGGACTGATTATGCGGGTGACATTGCCCGCCTGACCGAGCGGATGTACATCGACCAGCTCGTCCGTCTGGCAATCGGCAAAGACACCGACGGCAGCGTTCGTGCAGTTGCCCATGAAGCAATTCTCAGGATCGACAACAGCAAGCCAAAAACCGGCCTTCCAGACCGTAACAGCTACACCAAATGGGTTATTAACCAGTACCTGAATGATCCTGACCGGATGGTATCGGCTCCGGCCCTGTCTCCTCCCGACGGAGCACCCATCGACCCAGGTCAGGAGTGGTTATCACCTGATTGTGACTGGAGATAATAAACCTATGGTTAAAGGCATGCATCGCTCCGGCGAATTGCCGGGGGAGCGATGCATGCCTTTACAGGTGTTTACTTAGCCGTTTCAGGCACGTAGTGTATCAAAAAGGCCACCGGACAGCCGGTGGCCTTTTTGATACACTACGTTAATTCCGGTAGTCTTTGTCATACGGAAACTGCCGTGACGCTTTGCGCATGATGGTGGTAATAATCATATTGGTGTTGCTGCCGAAACCACGTGATAAGGTCTTGTCATATTTCCAGAGCAGTTCGCCCGTTTTACCGTCGTTAATGCTCAGGGTCGTTTTGCCCGTGTTGGTTGAGCCGCTGTATCCAACCAGCAAATTCATAGCAAAGGCCGCTTCATTCGACATTGGCTGAGTGCTTTCAAACGTTCCCGACACAACACCATCTACGTTCAGGATTTTGGCTAACTCTTCAGGCGTAAAACTGGCCAGTGTCTCATACGTAACAGCGTTACGCTCAAGCAGTACGTTAGTACGGGCCGGGTCCTGCACATCGACGGTTAGGTCCTTGCTTTCCTTTCGCTTTAGAAAGTATGAATGAACGGCACTCTGTATGGCTAACCCTTCGCGTTTTTCCAGCGCAGCCACACCGGCTGGCCCGCCATTTTTCTGTACTTCCTTGGGTCGAAGCGTCAGCGTGGTTTTAAACGGAAGGATGGCCAGTATTTTGTGGTCTTTAGCCAGCGTCTTGAAATTGATATTGGTATAGATTTCGCGGGTTTGGGCCATACTGGCGATGGTCAGACTCAGCAGCAGTACGGTGGTAAGTACGTGTTTCATAAAAGTAAGTGGTTAAAAACAGCGTAGAGGAAAGTTATTTGTTGGTTGATTGAGTCTAAAGAGTGACGCCTTGTCTCTCATGACGATGCAAAGTTGGCAGGTAACCCAGCCGGGAGGAAGCCACAGCCGTTTTAACCGGCAGAACAGCAGTTTGAAGTGTTAATTTGGGTGGATGAGTCGAAGTGGACGCCTGTTTTAAGGTTCTCCCGGCTGATGCTGAACGATCAAGCAGCAGGCAAGAAATACGACCATCAATAAAAATTAACGTATCGGTCGTTACGCTCAAAGCACACCGATCTGCCACAACGACGAAGCCCCGACCAGATGGCCGGGGCTTCGTTGTTGCGACTATAGACGTGACCTACTTACACACCCATGTTGAGCGTACTAAGTACACCGTTCATGCTCCGGACGGCGTCGGCCGACTTATTGAAAGCGGCCTGCTCATCGTCGGTCAGTTTGTAGTCGATTATTTCTTCCCAACCGTTGCGGCCCAGCACCACCGGCACACCGAGACAAATGTCCGACTGACCATATTCGCCTTCCAGCAACACGGAGGAGGGGATAATCCGTTTCTGATCCCGCACAATGCTCTCGACCATGATGGCTCCGGCCGCACCAGGTGCATACCAGGCTGACGTACCGATGAGACCCGTGAGGGTAGCACCACCCACCATGGTGTCGGCGGCCACTTTTTTCAGCGTCTCTTCGTCCAGAAACTGACTAACCGGCACCCCACCTTTAGTGGCCAGTCGCGTTAGCGGAATCATGGTCGTGTCTCCGTGCCCCCCAATTACCGATGCCTGAATGTCGTGGGGTGAGCAGTTCATGGCCAGCGACAGATACGTCCTGAATCGGGCCGAATCCAGCGCACCACCCAGCCCGATAATCCGGTTTTTGGGCACTCCCGACGACTTCAACGCGAGGTACGTCATGGTGTCCATTGGGTTGGAGATAATGATAAAAATAGCGTCAGGTGAGTGTTTGAGAATGTTCTCCGTTACGCCTTTTACAATACCCGCGTTAATGCCGATCAGGTCTTCGCGCGTCATGCCGGGCTTGCGCGGCAGACCCGATGTGACAACCACAACATCCGAACCGGCCGTTTTTTCGTAGTTATTGGTAGACCCCGTCAGATTAATGTCGCAGTCGAGCAGGGTCGATGCCTGGAGCATGTCGAGCGATTTACCCTCACTAATGCCCTCTTTGATGTCTAACAGCACGACTTCGTGAGCAAGCTCCCGACGGGCAATGTTGTCGGCGCAGGTGGCCCCAACGGCCCCGGCACCTACTACAGTAACTTTC
>DATHAW010000454.1:0-4177 GCA_035296465.1 Spirosoma sp. | reverse complement strand
ATGGCCGGGAGATTGTGAACGACCTTTATCCACAATCGCTTATCCCGGAGTTTCTTTGCAGGGTTCAGGTATTAAAAAGAGGGAGCGCTTATAAATAAAGCGCTCCTTCTTTTTGATTGATTTAAACTAGCCTAAACTATTAATTCCCTCCCAGTGAGCCCCTTGATCTTTTTCACTATCTCAATTCCCCCAACCTTGTCAATACCCTGCCAGCTATACTACAGTCCCAGCCCATTCCCATCATCCAACTAATTACCAACCCCTCAATCGATTGTTATATCCGCCTTGTCTAATCATTACCCTTGCCCACATCACCACTATTGCCTCCTCCCATCGCCCAACTCAGTACGTACCCCACCAATGCCTGTCAAACCCATGCAACCATTTGTCACTTTACCGTTCCACACTACATCATGTCAACTTCACCTTATACTTCCCTTCGATTTGACTTTAACGTGAAGAAAAGGGCCTTATCCTTCAGCAAAAAAATAAAAGTTAGGATTTGGGCCTTTGAATGAATCCAGCCTATTTTCAAACATGGATTCCTGTAGGACCAATGAAAAGGGTTTACAATCATGGGTGTAGCCAAAAGCTGTAAATGACTGGGAGGAACCATGATTACTTAGGACTGCCGCAGGTGGAGAAGTACAGCAGGTACTGGATGGACCGTTGCATTACTCAACGGACGCTAAAACCAGTCCTCCTTTCTGAATAACTCGTTAAGAAACAAGTGATAAACTTACCGGAATGTCATCGAATGTCATCCAGTAATCGGGTGCTTGTCTGCAATCTGGATCATTCGTCCGCTATTTGGGTATAAACAAAAAAACTCAGCGAAAAATGAAAACAATTCGTACAACAGCCTGGGCACTAACCCTTAGTACGCTCTTGATTGGTGCAACGCCAGCACTAAGTCAGAGCCAATCAACAGACAAAGGATACGACGGCGATCAGTCTGTCAAGAGTGGTCAGCGCGACAACGAGGACAGAGAAACAAATCTTGATTGGGTTGGCTTTTTCGGATTACTGGGACTAACGGGTCTGATAGGATCAAAGCAAAACCCGCGGGACACAATGGCAAAAAAAGCACTTATCATTACGACCACTATTGCAACAGCTGCGCTGCTTTCAATGGGAGTACCCGCTGTTAGTAAAACGCTACAGGGGGCTGAAGGCAATAATTCGTCAGTTGCCAGTGATGACGATGATGATGACACGAGTTATGGTTGGATCGGACTTTTTGGCTTGGCTGGCTTGTTAGGCTTGCGAAAAAACCGGCATAACGACAATACCGGGACTGTAAACCGGTAAATGTACCTAAACTGTGAGCACTGCTTTTGCCAGTTGTGCTCACAGTTTAGGAAACCATTGCTTAAATCCAGATGAGGCTACAATTGAAATAACCAGGGTCGTGGATAAGCACATAAAATTTGCCCACAGAACATCCTGCTTTAAGAGTAGCAATTGCCTGAACATAAGCTAGGCTAATCTCTCATATTAACAACCTTAAATACCAGAAAAAGTAATGCAAAGCCAGGAACAGGAACCTCAGGAGACTACCCTAGATCAAACCGATTTTGACTCAAATGACTTTGACGGAGCAACGACAAATGATGAAGCCGCTGCAATGGAGTCAGGCGTCGATCTGACTAATGA
Organism: Spirosoma sp.; assembly: GCA_035296465.1. GTDB lineage: Bacteria > Bacteroidota > Bacteroidia > Cytophagales > Spirosomataceae > Spirosoma. Next base: position 2,521 of record DATHAW010000454.1, on the reverse strand, counting down.
TGAGTAGCACAACTGGAAGAGCCCAGACCTTGCTACCTGTTATAGTAGAACGGTTTGTATCAGCATAAGGGAACGCAAGCGAACGAGCCGGAACGTAATTCAGAACGCTCCGGCTCGTTTGTTTAATAAGCTAAAAAAACATCAGATGGATAAGTGGCTACGTACAACTAAATTTCAAAACCAGCTAATCATCGAGGCCAATTTGAATAGCATCGGATTCGTCTGTCTGCTCTCCCTTCCCCGATTGTCCACCGGCACCTCCTGCCCCAAGGATGGTTGAATCACCTCCTCGAACATTTGCCTGATCACCTCCTTCACTTTTAGCGTCCAATTTTGTGTTGGTCAGGTGGCCAGCGGTCGTTTTGTCTGATTCACTCCGCCAATCTCCTTCAGGTGTTTCAGTTGCCAACTTATCATTGGCCGGGGTATTGTTGTCTGAATGGTTGGATGCCGTTTCATCCGACCCCTGTGGGTTATAGAACCTAATGGGCGTGTACATCATAAATGATTAGTTAGAATTAGAACAGACAACCGGCTGGTGTCATAACTAACTCGACAGATGAGCGAATGGCCTTTATACAAGCGCATAATGCAGGGGACTTCACAAAATAGCCAACATGGCTCGGTAAAATAGTTGCCTTGATATGATAATCTGTTAGCCAGCTTAACACAAAATGACATCCCAGGCCACGGCCTCATTAGGACTGTAATGAGATAAACGCACTTAAATACAGTCCGTTGCCTTACTTACCCAGATTAATAGCGGTCGCATCGCAGCAACGTTTGGTTAGTAGAACGGATATTGAACAACACCAACTTTCCATTAAAACCAACGTATGAAAACAACAATCATGACGGTTGCGCTTCTGATAGGAGTAGCTACCGTGGGCGTACAGGCCCAATCCAGCAACTCTGGAAGCTCCTCGTCGCAGGGCACTACCGGATCGGGAAGCGGTCAGTCAGGTTCGGGTACAGCATCAGGTAGTGGCTCGGGTGCAGCATCGGGTTCATCCGGCAGCACGTCGGGTCGGAATAGCGGTACTGTAGGCTCTCAAGGGTCTGGTCGCAGTAGCTCAACCGGTACAACGGGTCGGAACAGCGGATCGACGTCTGGTTCGGGCTCTGGCTCTACAGGATCAGGCCGTAGCGGATCAACAGTAAGCTCCGGATCGGGAAGTGGCCAGTCAGGCTCAGGTACAGCATCGGGAAGTGGCTCAGGTGCGGCATCGGGCAGTGTAGGCAACCAGTCGGGCAGCACATCGGGTTCAGGAAGAACAATGAACTCAGGCAATAAATCGGGAAAAAAGAGTACCACTAAGAGTCATCATAGTAGTGGCAGTTCGAGCGGAAGCGGCTCAGGAAGCGGAAGCCGGAGCGGCAATCAGTAAAACAAGCAGGCTGCCGGAAGGGGTTAGAGTAAGTACTATTCAGCCCCTTCTGGCAGCCGATTAGACACAATAGAAAAATCCTTTTTAGCCAAAAACGAACGCCCCGGCAGTCCAGTTTTTAACTGGACTGCCGGGGCGTTCGTTTTTGTCATCGTCAATTAAACAAGTGTTAGCCAGTCGAGCTGACTTAAATAAGGATCCAGCCCCTTAGTACCTTTAAAAGATCGTATGAACTTGATATGACCCGCCCCATCCCAACCGACTTCGACGTAGTATGACTGGAGGCTAAACAGAACCTGCTGCTCGCGACCTACTATCCGGCACAAGAGCATACTCCCATCCCGAAGTAACAAGCTTAGTTGAAGGGCGAAGGGAAGATTCTTAAAATCAGCAAGTGCCATAAGGAACACGATTTAGTTGGAGTGGAGCAGCTCCTCTTAAGCGGAGGTTGTTAACTGACCAATCAAGATTCGCTGCATCTGCTGCCAGGTGTAATCCCATGATTGTTTGCGCAGGAATTGGTCGAGCTGCGTGCGGTCGGAAACCAGCCTCTGCGGATTGCGAAGTGCCAGTGAGATACCGGCCTGAAATGCCGATGCCGAATCGGCAATCACTACTCGCTCCCACCCGCCATAGGTACGTAGCACATCCCGGATGGGCGTTGACACTACGGGCAAACCAGCCGCGAGGTATTCGGGGGTTTTGGTAGGACTGATATAGCGCGTTGCGTCGTTGATGGCAAAAGGCATCATTGCCACCTGCCAATGGCTAAAGTAAGTGGGTAGTTGATTGTAAGACTTCATGCCCAGGTAGTGTAGGTTTGGGCCCTGCGGCAAGTCCTCGGGGTTGATTTTAACGACTGGACCCAGAAAAATAAACTGCCAGTCAGGACGGCAGGCCGCTACGTTAGCAATCAGTGACAGGTTCAGCCGTTCATCGATAACACCACTATAACCGATACGAGGACCGACGATAGCAACCTGATCTTCCGGGTCAACCAGCGCATGCGGACGTGGGTCCGCTCCGGCACGGAGGGTCTGGCGAGCCTGGACAAAGTGATCATAGTCGATGCAGCTTGGAAAAGCATAGACCTGCGGATGGCGTTTTTGTTTGGTTTCATATAGGCTGTGCCC
>DATHAW010000453.1:0-8259 GCA_035296465.1 Spirosoma sp. | reverse complement strand
AACCGGGGGTGAACGTAGGGGCTGGAATGCCTTTAGCGGCAAAATTAACATTGTCGGATCGGTCGAAAAGTCCCTGCTCGGGAGCAGGCTCAGCAAAAACACCCAGCCCAAAAGCGGTGGCAGCCGCTTCAATTTCAGCTTTGGCTCCGGTCCGTTCCAAACCGATTACAGAAATAATGGTCGTGTCGTTGTAGCCTGCTCCATCGGTGTTAAGATTAAAAATTGTTTGTTTCAGTGGCACCAGTGGATGTTCAGCGTAGTAGCTGCTGCCAAGCAGGCCGACCTCTTCCCCAGTTAGCGCCAGCACCAGCACCGAGCGTTTAGGCCGTTGTTGCATGAGTACTTTGGCGGCCATTAAAATCGACACCGTGCCAAAGGCGTTGTCGCGGGCGCCATTAAAAATACTATCGGTGGGTTGGTAGGGAGTGCCCGCCTGTTTGCCCACGCCGATATGGTCGAAGTGAGCCGAGAGCACTACGTATTCGTCTTTCAGTTTTGAGTCAGTGCCTTCGATGATGCCCGCTACGTTGGCCGATGGGGCTGGTGTTCGGGGGCGTCCGGTGGTCCGAAGTGTAACGGTTTGATTAGCTTCTTTTAGCTGTTTATACTGATTGTTCGCATTGTTGACCCACAGGTGCGTAACGGGTGCACTACCCGTTGTTGTAGTCGCCAAACTGACCTGCTCCCGGCTGAAATACTGGTTTACAAATCCCCACGGAATCGACTCGCTGTAAAGTTCGATTAGCGCGGCAGCGCCTTTTTCGGTGGCCAACTTACGTTTGGCACTTGACGCTTTGAAAATCTCTCCTGGCCCTTTCGCTTCCGGCGAGCCACCCTGCACTACCACAATACGCCCTTTTACGCTGCGCCCTTTGTAGCCATCGTCACCATCGGTCAGGCCGTAGCCCGCGTATAAAACCTCACCCGATACGTCGGCCGGGCCACCCGTCATTACGGCCAGTTCCTTACCCAGCCTAAGGGTGTCTTTCCCGACAATCATAATGGCCGAACTGGCGGCTTTGACCCGCTCCATCGCAATCGGCTGGAAATAGCCAGCCTGGCCGTCGGTAGATGCGGCTGGTTTCAGGCCCAGCAGCCTAAAATGTTCGGCAATGTAACGGGCGGCTATCTGATTGCCTAGTTCACCTGTCCGGCGTCCCTGTAACTCGTCCGACGCCAGAAAGCGCGTGTGGCTTTCGACCTCAGCACGCGACAGGGCAAATTCAGGCAGGTTGTTCACAGTACCTGTGCGGGTCGGTGCCGCTGTTGGGGCTTCTGGGCGGGGTGGTGCTTTGGCAGCAGACCGCGGCTGCGCCTGTACCGACGCTGTGGTGAGTGCCAGGCTGACGAAGACGGTTAAAACGGGATTCGTTTGCATAAAATTGGGTACTGCTGGGGTGTCTGGGTATAAAACTACGAAAAAGCGTCTTTGCAATCTTCAGTAATTTATACGCAGCATTGGCGGTTACTGTGCCTCTTTTTTGTGCCGGTGGTTCTGCTACGTCTTTATCCCCATGGCTGTTCATTTATCTAAATCAATTTAGTAAAAGAAGCCGGAACGCTACAGGTAGGTAAAGCTCTGTCAGGTAAAATTCCCGCTAAATGATTTTTTAATCGCCCTGTACAGACGGCTGCCTCAATCTCTCCGTTTATAATGCTGGCGGGCAAAGCGCATAAACGTATCGGCAAGGCCTTCGCTCACGCCCTGCAGTTGAATAGAATAAAAGTCGCGCTGGATGGTGAGCCCCTGCACGTCAAGTACCTTAAGTGTACCGGTGTGCAGTTCACTCTCAACGGCGAAAACCGATATAAACGCCATGCAGCGGGAACTGCTCAGGTATGATTTAATGCTTTCGGTGCTGCCTAACTGCATTTCCACGGTCAGGTCGGTCAATCGCAGGCCTGCTCCCCGCAGGGCATGTTCAACCACCTCGAGGGAGCCTGAACCGCGCTCGCGCAGAACGATTGGAATGGTACGCAGTTCATCCAGCGTGATTTCATCGCGGATTGCCAGCGGATGGTCGGGGCGGCAGATAAGCACAAGTTCGTCTTTCACGAAAGACGTGTAGCGTATGTCGCTGTGGTGGGTCCGACCTTCCACCAACCCTAAATCTATGTCGTTGCTAAGTAAGGCCTGTTCGATCTGCTCGGTATTGCCACTGAGAAGCGATATTTTTACGTCGGCCGACTGCTCATGAAACCGGGCCAGCACGGGGGGTATAACGTACTGCGCTACGGTACTGCTGGCACCCAGGCGCAGTGTGCCTCCGGGTTCGCCCTTGAGCGCGTTCATGTCAAATGTCAACTGACGGTAGGTCGCCATGATTGTTTCGGCATGGCGCAGGAGCAAACTTCCGGCTGCGGTCAGGCTTACCTGATTGCCACGCCGGTCGAAGAGTGCCGTACCAAACTGATGTTCTAGCTCCTGGATGTGTTTGGTAACGGCGGGCTGGGTCACGAAGAGTTCGGCCGCCGCTTTCGTGAAGCTGAGCCGCTTAGCAACGGTGTAAAAGACAGTCAGGCGAAAGTCGAGCATGAGACAAACGCACGGACGCAGCAACAACGAAAGTGATAGAGCCGGGTCTAAATTACGTTGGTTGTCGTGCTCTCCGCATCGAATTCCATATAGGGCGAGTTGTTACTAATGTACTCCGGAATCAGTTCTTTCAGGATACGTACCAAACCGGCATCGTCGCCAATGGCCAGCAATTGCTCCATCCGGTACATTGCCGGCCGCAACAACATAGGATCGAGTGTGTGCAGTCGGGCAATCTTAATTTTGGGATGGTGCGTTGGCAGAACCGATTCGGCATTGTTCAGGAGTTCTTCGTAGAGTTTCTCGCCGGGCCGCAAACCCGTAAAGTGAAGGGCAATGTCTTTGTCGACTTCGTAGCCCGATAACCGGATCATCTGGCGGGCCAGGTCGGCAATACGTACTGGCTGCCCCATGTCAAACACAAAAACCTCGCCCCCGCTGCCCATAGCAGCCGCTTCGAGCACCAGCTGGCTCGCTTCGGAGATGGTCATGAAATACCGGATGATATCGGGATGCGTAACCGTAACCGGCCCGCCCAACTCAATCTGGCGCTTAAATGCCGGAACGACCGATCCGCTGGAACCCAGTACGTTGCCAAACCGAGTAACGATAAACTTCGTGTCTGATGTGCTGGACAGACTCTGCACATACAACTCGGCCAGGCGCTTGGTGGCCCCCATTACGTTCGTCGGATTGACGGCTTTGTCGGTCGAAATCATCACGAATGTATGGGCCCCGAAGGCTACTGAAAGATCAGCTACAATTTTGGTGCCCAGCACATTGGCATTTACGGCCTCGTAGGGGTGTTCTTCCATCAGCGGTACGTGCTTATAAGCGGCTGCGTGAAAAACAAAGGCTGGCCGATACGTGGCAAACAAACGGTGCATCCGGTTAGAATCAGTCACGTCGCCAATCTGGAGCGTCAATATCGTGCGGGCAGATGCATGGCCCCAAGGCTGACGTAACTCAGAAATCAGATCATACAGGCCTGTCTCCGCCTGATCGAGCAAGACAATTTGGCTAGGGTTGTACGTCAGTAACTGCCGGACCAACTCGCTGCCAATGGACCCTGCAGCACCGGTAACCAGAACGACCCGTTCCCGCACTATACTGCCAATGGCCGCATCGTCTAACCGAATGGCCGGGCGGCCCAGCAGGTCTTCGATGCTAATATCGCGAATCTGGCGGGTACTGAGTTGTCCGTTGATCCAGTCCTGCGCAGACGGCACCAGTTTCAGCGTTACCTGATACTGAAGCAGAAATCGGATAATCTCGTTTCGGCGGGCTGCTGCGAGGTTATCGATGGCCAAGATAACCTCGGGTTTGTCCGACGATTGCAGAAACAAGGCGGCTGCCTGAGCGGGCGTATAGACGCGGATGCCCTGAACCGTCATTTGTGCCTTAGCGGGGTTGTCGTCGATAAAACCAATAATGCGGTAGCTGTGCCGACGGTCGCGCAGCAGAACGTTTTTGGTGTAGATGCCCATGGCCCCGGCACCGTAGAGCAGAACGGCCTGGGGATTGTCGGCTGTACTGCTGATCAGCAGTTGATACAGCCATTTGATGGCAAACCGAATCCCAATCAGCAATACGATGCTGATAAAAAATTCAATAGCCAGAATGGAAACCGGAATGTAAAGGATTGGCTCGTTGAACAGTTGTTTTAGTCCGAACGACCCGATCACCGCCAGCAGGCTGCTGTAGATAACGGCCTGGCCAACTCGGAGGGCATCTTCGATGCCCGTGTGGCGAATGATACCGGCAAACGGACGGATGATGAGGAACACCAGTAACCGGCAGATCAGCAGCCCCGCTAAATGCTGCCAGTGCCAGTTGGCAAAGTCTGGTGCGAAGTTGAAGCGGAGCGTCCAGGCGAAGCTAAAGGCTGACACGGTAACGGCCAGATCGACAAGCAATACCAGCAACCGCGGAGCAAACCGGTTGATTACCCTCGTCGACAGCAAACGGATCATTGCAATAGTTAATAGTTTGGGATAGAGCTTACTCTGTTCACTTTAGCGAACAGTACTGGATTACACTATTGACAAATATATAGAAATGGTTAAAATATCAACGATAACAGGCTAAACAATAGAAAAAATACAAATTGATACATTGAATGGATTGGCCTGCCAGGTTTATCAGGAACACGCCCCGCAACCAGTAGATTTCCTAATTTTTGGGCCGCTTATACAACGGTACCGTGCTGCATGGCTCACCAAAAAGCAGGCTTTGCACAACAGGCTGCAATACCCGCGTCAGTTCAACATAAGCTGCCGTTGGCACGGGCACTTTGGAGCAGCCTTTCACCACTACGCGGGCATTGTGGTAATCTTCTGGTCTGATAGCGGCAATGGCATCGAAATACAGTTTCTCCTCCAGGTCGGCCAGGGTGCCGTAGACAATTATATTGGCGTAGGGCTGGAGTTGTAACGTAAGGAGCATATACGCCCAGGTTGGTATGATCGCGTCTTCTGTGCACGTAACAGCCACATTCTTACCCCTGTATTGGCCCCAGTTATGCTCCTTCAGGAACGCCCTGAACTCTTTTTCCCGCAGAATCAGCCCCATGTACAGGTTGTCTTTCAAGTCATATATGACCCGCTCGCCGGGGTGATAATACGCTTCGAGATCGAGCGATACAAGTCCGCTGCCCGCCACCCGGTTCACAATTTGGGTTTCCATTTGTAGGAGTCTATGATTGGCAATAAAGGATGAGTAAGGAGTCCATGAACGCCTGAAATGGGCCCTTACCCACTATCCTTTATACGTTATCCATTCGGAGAAGGTTCTTTAGCCAGGTTCATAAAAACCCGGTGCGGGGTTGGTATTTTTTGCTACTTTTGTTCTATACGTTTAGTACGAACCGCTACTTACCGACTGGCTTATGAAATTCATTGTTTCCTCGTCTGTTCTGCTCAAAAATCTCCAGAATATCAACGGCGTCGTGGCGACTAACCCGATTGTGCCGATTCTTGAAAATTTCCTTTTTCGGATTGACGTCGGCCCCAACGCTTCGGGTGGGACACTGACCGTGACGGCATCAGACCTGCAAACGACCATGACAACCCAGATTCCGGTCGAAGCGAGTGAAAACGGAGCCATTGCCATACCGGCTAAACTGTTACTGGACACACTGCGCAGCCTGCCCGAACAACCCGTAACCATAAATATCGACACCGAAACGTTTGGTACCGAAATACTGACCGATAACGGCCGTTACAAACTCTCAGGCGAGAACCCCATCGACTTTCCCAAACTGCCGACCGTTAGCAAGAACATGTCAGTCGAGATGACATCCGACGTGCTGCTGGGAGCGATCAACAACACTGTTTTTGCTACGAGCACCGACGACCTGCGCCCGGCTATGACCGGTGTATATCTGCAACTAAGCGAAGACACCGCTACGTTCGTTGCCACCGATGGCCACCGGCTCATCCGCTATCGGCGCACGGACTTGGGGGGCGGCTCGTCGTCACAGTCACTCATCATTCCCCGCAAAGCACTTCAATTGCTCAAAGCATCGCTGCCCGAAGGCCGCGACGGCGGACCGGTGCCGGTGGTGGCCGAGTTCAGCCAATCCAACGCATCGTTTACGTTTGGCCCTACGCAGCTCATCTGCCGGCTGATCGACGAGCGGTTCCCGGACTACGAAAACGCCATTCCGACCAATAACCCGAATGTGATGACCATTGGCCGAACGGATCTGCTCAACTCCCTGAAGCGGATTATGATTTATGCCAACCGTACTACGCATCAGATTCGGCTGTCGCTCAAGACCAACGAGAGCGGTCGGCCATCACTAACTATCTCGGCCGAAGACCTGGACTACGCCAACGAGGCCAACGAGAATCTTTTGTGTGACTATGATGGTGAACCAATGGAAATTGGTTTTAACGCCAAACTGATGGCCGAGGTCCTGAGCAACCTGAGCGCCAAAATGATAACGCTCGAAATGTCGGCTCCCAACCGGGCGGGTCTGCTCATCCCGGCTGATAAGGAAGAAAACGAGGATATTCTGATGCTGGTAATGCCGGTAATGTTAAATACGTACGCTTAGAGAATAATCGGTTCGCCGATGCAGATAAACGATGGGTGATGCCGTTGGCCAACGGGGAATCATTCATCGTTTATCATTTATTTTTTATGACCACTCCTCCAACCCCTACGAAACGCGGCCCAGCGCTCATTTTCATTTTTATTACCCTTCTGATCGACGTAACGGGGCTGGGTATTATTATTCCGGTAATTCCAAATCTTATCGAGGAGCTCATCAGCGGTAATCTGAGCGAAGCAGCCAGGTATGGCGGCTGGCTGACGGGGGTTTATGCTCTGATGCAATTTATTTTTTCTCCGATTCTGGGGGGACTGAGCGATCAGTTTGGTCGTCGGCCGGTGCTGCTGTTTTCGCTGTTTGGGTTTGGGTTAGACTACGTCCTGACGGGTTTTGCGCCAACCATCGGCTGGCTGTTTATGGGACGGATACTGGCCGGAATCACGGGGGCCAGCTTTACCACGGCCAATGCCTACATTGCCGATATCAGCACGCCGGAGAAGCGGGCGCAAAACTTTGGTCTGGTGGGTGCAGCCTTCGGTGTCGGTTTTATTCTGGGACCGGCAATGGGCGGCTATTTAGGTCAGTATGGACCCCGGGTGCCGTTTTTTGTCGCAGCCGGCCTCACGATGATTAATTTCCTGTACGGCTATTTCATTCTGCCCGAATCGCTGGCACCTGAGAATCGCCGACCGTTCGACTGGCGCCGGGCAAATCCGGTTGGGTCACTCATGAACCTGGGTCGCTATCCGGTCATTCTGGGGCTGGTCGCGTCGCTGGTGCTGATTTACATTGCCGGATTCGCCGTGCAGGGAACCTGGACATTCTACACGATGGAGAAATTCAAATGGGACCAAACGACAGTAGGCTGGTCGCTGGCAACCATTGGGCTGGCTTTTGCCATTGTGCAGGGTGGTCTGAGCCGCATCATTATTCCTAAATTGGGGCAACAGCGGTCGGTTTACGTGGGCCTGCTGTTCAGTGCCCTCGGATTTGCCCTTTTTGCGTTTGCCACCCAAAGCTGGATGATGTTTGCCTTCATGGGTGTTTATGCCCTGGGTGGCATTGCGGGGCCGTCGGTGCAGGGCATTATTTCGGGTCAGGTGCCAGCCAACGAACAAGGCGAGGTGCAGGGAGCACTTACCAGCCTCACGAGCACTACGTCCATCATTGGCCCACTCATTATGACCAATCTGTTTTCTTACTTTACGGCGACAAATGCACCCATTTATTTTCCCGGTGCGCCCTATCTGTTAGGCGCTGCCTTAACGCTCGTTAGCGCGGGGCTGGCCTGGCGTGGTTTCCGAAACGCCCGGATCGCGGCAGCCTGAGGCACGTACTGAAGTTGATCGTTTCCATGAACATTAATGTGCTAAACCGGTTGCCAATAAAACATAACTCCTTACTCAAAACAACTCCTCCGATGCTAAAAAGATATGGATTTGTGGTGTTACTCTGGGCGTTGATCGCCAGCAGTTGTAAACAAGCGGATCAGACTTCGCCTGTTACCCTGGAGCAGTACATCAGCACGAACAAGATCTCCGCCACTGCTGACAGCCGGGGCTTTTATTATAGTATTCAGGCCCCGGGATCTGGGGTGAAGCCAACGGTGAATTCCAACGTGACGGTTAATTACACTGGTAAACTGACGAACGGAAACACCTTTGAC